>JACPHL010000028.1 GCA_016188625.1 Candidatus Rokuibacteriota bacterium
CCAGCACGTGGCGCGCTAGAGGCCGGTGCCGAAGCGCTGCCGCTCCAGGAGCCGAGCCGCTTCTTTCGCCAGGTAGGTGATGATCAGATCAGCGCCCGCCCGGCGGATCGCGGTGAGGGACTCCATGACCACCCGCTCCTCGTCGAGCCAGCCGAGACGCCCGGCCGCGCGGATCATCGCGTACTCCCCGGAGACCGAGTAGGCGGCCAGGGGGAGGCCGAACTCCTGCTTCACCCGGGCGATGACGTCGAGGTAGGGGAGGGCGGGCTTCACCATGACGATGTCCGCCCCCTCGTCCACGTCCAGCCCGACCTCGCGGAGGGCCTCCAGGGCGTTGGCCGGATCCAACTGGTAGGAGCGCCGGTCGCCGAACTGGGGGGCCGACTCGGCGGCCTCCCGGAAGGGGCCGTAGAAGCTCGAGGCGTATTTCGCCGAGTACGCCATGATCGGCGTCTCCTGGTAGCCGGCCTCGTCCAGGGCCTCCCGGATCGCCCCCACCCGGCCGTCCATCATGTCCGAAGGGGCCACCATGTCCGCCCCCGCCTCGACCTGGGAGAGGGCCACCCGCGCCAGGAGGTCCACGCTCGGGTCGTTCTTGATCCGCCCCTCCTCCACCACCCCGCAGTGGCCGTGGCTCGTGTACTGGCAGAGGCAGACGTCGGTGATCACCAGCAGGTCGGGGATGCGCTCCTTCACCGCCCGCACCGCCTGCTGGACGATCCCGTCGTCGGCGTAGGCCTCGGAGCCGCGGGGGTCCTTGCTCGCCGGGACCCCGAAGAGGAGGATCGCCGGGATCCCCATCCCGGCCGCGTCTTTGATCTCCTTGACCAGCTCGTCGATGGAGAAGCGGAAGACCCCGGGCATCGGCGCGATCGGCTCGCGGACGCCGCGCCCGTGCACGGCGAAGACGGGGTAGATGAGGTCGTCCACGCCGAGGGTCGTCTCCCGCACCATCCGGCGGAGGAGGGGCGACTCCCTGAGGCGTCGGGGACGGTAGATCGGGTAGGGCATGGGTGCCTCCTAATCACTCGGAGGGGGGCTCCGCCCCCCTTCCGACGGCCCTGGGCGAAGCCCACCTTTCGCCAGGCCGGCTGCGCCGCTGGCGAAAGGCTTCGGGGCCTGCCTCCCCCCAAAGACTTATGGGGAGCATCAGGGCGATTCCTTGGGTCGGGCGAAGTGGGCGGCCACGGCCTCGGCGAGGGCTGGGACGGTATACTGCCGGGGCACGATCGTCGCGGTGAAGCCGTACTCGGCGACGGTCCCGGCCGTGATCGGCCCGATGGCGGCGAGGGCGACCCCCCGGAGCAGTCGGGGAAGCTGGTCGGTGGAGAAGAGCGCCATGAAGTTCCGGACGGTCGAGGAGCTGGTGAAGGTGACGACGTCCACCCGGCCGGCCTCGAGCAGGGCCCGGAGGCACTCAATCCCCTCCTCCCCGACCACGGTGCGATAGGCGGGCGCCACCGTCACCGAGGCGCCCAGGGCGCGGAGGGCCTCGGGGAGGAGCTCACGGGCCTCCTGGGCGCGCGGGATCAGGACGCGCATCCCCGGGGCCACGTGGGGGCGGAGCGTCTCCACCAGCGCCTCGGCCCGGAACTCGCCGGGGATCAGCTCGACCCGCACTCCCCACCGGCGAAGGGCCTCCGCGGTCCGGGGGCCGATGGCGGCGACCCGGGATCCGGCCAGGGCGCCCCCGTCCCGTCCCGTGGCGGCGAGCCGCGCGCGGACTGCGGCCGCCCCGTTGGCGCTCGTGAAGACCACCCAGTCGTACTCCGAGAGGCGGTCGAGGGCGCGGTCAAGGGGCTCCCAGGAGTCGGGCGGCTCGAGCCGGATCGTGGGGACGACCTCGACCTCGGCCCCGTAGGCCTGAAGCAGCTCGGCGAGGCGCGCGGCCTCGGCCCTCGGGCGGGTCACCACCACCCGCCGGCCGAGGAGCGGCTTGGCCCCGACCCCGGGGAGGACGCTCACTGGTCCACCTTGGGGGGGAGCGGCGTCGCCCCTCCCCCAAGCCCCCCCACCGCCCGGGGCCGCGGTCGGGTGGCGACAAGGAGAGGCGGGCGGCTCATCGGAACCCTCCGCGCGCGGTCTCGGTCGCCAGCAGGATCTCGGCGCCGCCCGCGGCCAGGAGGCGCTCGGCAAGGGCGGTGCCGAGGGCCTCGGGGGCATCGGGGGGGCCGGTGAGGGGTTCCCTCAGGATCCGCACCCCGTCGGGGGAGGCCAACAGGGCGTCGAGGCGGAGCCGGTCGCCCTCGAGCCGGGCCAGGGCCGCGAGGGCAACGTAGCAGTTCCCCCCAAGCCGGGCCAGGAGCGCGCGCTCGGCGAGTGCCGCGATCCGGGTCGGCGGGTGATCGAGCGGGGCGAGCAGCTCCCGGGTCGGGGCATCCCCGGCTCGCGTCTGGACCGCCAGGGCCCCCTGCCCGACCGCCGGGAGCATCTCCTCGGGCGAGAGGACGCTGGTGTGCTCCGGTGCGAGGCCGAGCCGAGCAAGCCCGGCCCGAGCGACCACGATGGCGTCATAGGGGGTCTCCTGGAGCTTCCGGAGCCGGGTGTCGAGGTTCCCCCGGATCGGCTCGACCTTCAAGTCCGGGCGCCGGGCCAGGAGCTGGACCTTTCGCCGCGGGCTCCCGGTCCCCACCCGCGCGCCGGACCGGAGGGTGTCGAGGCGCCCGCCTTCGCGGGTGATGAGCACATCCCGCGGGTCCTCGCGCTCGGGGAACGCCGCCAGCACCAGCCCCTCGGTGGGGAGGCCGGGGAGGTCCTTCAGGCTGTGGACGGCCAGCTCCACCCGGCCGTCCAGGAGCGCCTCCTCGATCTCCTTGACGAAGAGCCCCTTCCCCCCCACCTCGGCGAGGGTCACCTGGGCGAAGCGGTCGCCGGACGTCTTGATCGGAACCAGCTCCACGCCGAGGCCGGGCCAGTGCCGGCGCAGCGCCTCAGCCACCAGCTCGGCCTGGCGGAGGGCCAGGGCGCTCCCGCGCGTGCCGATGCGAACCTGACGACCAGGGTCCATAACAAAACAAAGTTTAGCACGGCGGTGAAAGGATTCAACCGTTTCCCGGTTGACTTTGCCCCGACAGGACTGTCGAAGGGAAGCGGGTCGGATATGGCAGGCGGCGAGGAGGACCTCGGGCGAAGCCCCCCTCCGAGTGGTTTAGTCGTCCGAGGGGGAGGGCTCGCGGGCGGCCCCCACGGTCTCTCGGAGGCCGTTGAGATCGAGGGCGTCGCCGCCGGCGTAGAGGTTGAACGCCTCGGGCTTCAGGTAGCCGACGACGGTGACCCCGAGCTGCTCGGCCAGCGAGACGGCCATCTCGGTCGGCGAGGTCCGCGAGACCACCAGGGGGACCTCCATGCGGGCCGCCTTGAGGAGCATCTCCGAGGAGATCCGCCCGGTGGAGAGGAGGAACTTGTCCTCGGTCGGGATCCCCCGCAGGAGGGCCTCCCCCTTGATCTTGTCCACGGCGTTGTGGCGCCCGACGTCCTCGACCACGATCAGCAGCTCCTCGGGGGTGGCAAGGCCCGCCCCGTGGATCCCGCGCGAGGCCTGGTAGTTCACCGCCTGGCGGTAGAGGTCCTTCATCCGCTCGAAGATCTTCTGGGGCGGCACCTTGAGCGCCGAGCGCACCCGGGTGAAGAGCCGGGGGTCGATCCTGAAGGTGATCCCGCCCCCGCACCCCGAGGTGAGGATGCGCTCCTTGGGCAGCTCCACCTCGCGGACCAGCTCGACCTCGGCCCGGCCATCGACCTCGGAGACGGCCAGGCGCTTGATGTCATCGAGGCCCGAGATGACTTTCTCCAGCCAGAGATAGCCGAGGACCAGGCAGTCGAGCTTCTGGGGGGTGGAGAGGAGGGTGATGAACTTCTGGCCGTTGACGAAGACCGTCAACGGCTGCTCCCGGACGACCTCGCCCTTGACCTCCTTGAGCTCCCCCTTGGAATAGCTGAAATACGTCCGCACGGCCCCTCCCATCCCAAGGGTAGCGGGGCGACCCGGAAAAGGCAAGGGGTTTCCGCCTTCTGGCGTTGACGGTCCCCGGCCGCGCCTCTATAATAAGGTTTCCATGCGGTGGGGGGTCATCCTCTGTACCTGCAACGACACCCTCCCGATCGACCCGAAGGCGATCGGGAAGGCCCTGGGCCTCGAGCGCCCCCCTGTCCTCTACTCCCGCCTCCCCCGTGACGAGATCCACTCCTTCCTCTCCCTGGCGAGCCGCGAGCGCTACGACCGGGTCCTGATCGGCTGCTGCGGCCCGAGGGAGCTCTTCACCGAGGCCCTGGCCGCGGCCGGGGCGGAGGGGACCCCGCTTCATCTTCTGGATCTCCGGGAGAGCTGTTACTGGCCCCACGGAGACCGCGAGGCGGCCAACGCCAAGGCGGCCCGCCTCCTCCGGGTGACCTTCCACGGCGCCGACCAGGGGGAGCGGGTCGTCGAGCACCCCCTGACGGTCGGTGGGCGCGTCCTCATCGCCGCCGACTCCCCCGACGGGCTCGCCCTGGCCAGGCGGATCGGCGAGTTCGCCACCCCCGTCCTCCTCCTGGACGAGCGCACCGCGGCCTTCGACCCCGCCTTCCGCTACCCCCTCCCCTGGAAGGTCAACTGGGGGCGGATCGCGGAGATCCGGGGGCGGCTCGGGGAGTTCCAGGTCATCGTCGAGCGGACCCAGCCGATCGACCGCGAGACCTGCATCTACTGCCGGAAGCGCACCCCGGTCTGCCACACCGCGGCGATCACCGAGGGGCTCCGGCTACGCCTGGATCTCTGCGACCGCTGCGGGGACTGCCTGACCGCCTGCGAGAAGGTCGGGGCGATCAAGATCCCCCGCGAGGACCGGGATGTCATCAAGGCCGACCAGGTCGTCGTCCTCACCCACGACGGCGTGGAGCCCGGCCCGTACCGGACCGGGCACCTGGTCCTGGCGAACTCCTCCCCGGCCGATCTCGACGCGGCGGCCTGGAAGGTCTACGGGCTCGTGGGGGAGTTCCGGAAGCCGGAGCACGTCCGCTACAACCCCGAGACCTGCGCGGCCGGCGCCTCCACCTGCCGCGGCTGCGGGGTCTGCATCACGGCCTGCCCCTACGAGGCGATCGACCGGGAGCGGGACCGGGTGCGGGTGGACCAGTTCACCTGCGAGGGGTGCGGGGCGTGCGTCTCCGCCTGCCCGACCTCCTCGCTGACCTTCACCGAGCCCTCCGACGCCGAGTTGTACGCCCGGCTCCAGGCCCTCCTCGCGCCCCTTCCGGGGCGGAACGGAGCTGACCGGCCCGTCGTCGCCTTCCACTGTAGCGAGAAGGGGCGCGAGGCCTTCCAGGCCGCCGGCCGCCTCCGCCTCCCCTACCCCGCCAGCGTGCTCCCCATCGGCGGCCCCTGCCTCCGCTACTTCTCAGAGGCGAACATCCTGGCCGCCTTCCGGATGGGCGCCGCCGGCGTCGCCCTGGTGGGGTGCGAGAGCTGCCCGCACGGGGAACGGGAGCTGCTCTACCAGAAGGTGGAGTTCGCCCGGCGGGTCCTGGACGCCTTCGGCTTCGGCGCCGAGCGGCTCCACCTGCTCACCGGCGCCGCCGGCGAGGAGGCGGCGACAGTCGAGGCCTTACGCCGCTTCGCCGAGGCGGTGGGGGATCCGCCGGTCCGCTGGGACGGCCAACCGTTCGCCGAGCGCGACAACCGGGCGGTGATCGCCGGGACGATCGCGACCTTCATCGCCGCGACGGGACGGGAGCCCGGCCGCGTCCCCCTCGATCCGCCCCAGCCGTTCGCCCTCGCCGAGGTTGACGCCCCCGGCTGCACCCTCTGCCGCTCCTGCGTCAATGTCTGCCCCACCCACGCCTTCCGGTTGGTGGAGGCCACGCACACCCTCGAGTTCAAGCAGCTCGCCTGCGTGGCCTGCGGGCTCTGCGAGCAGGCCTGCCCGGAGCGCGTGATCACGCTCAAGCGCGCGGTCTTCCTCGATCGGGGGGCCCTCGAGTACCAGCCTGTCGTCCAGGACGAGATGGTCGGCTGCGCCAAGTGCGGTAAGCCCTACATCAACCGCCGGGCCCTCGAGGCGGTGGAGAAGAAGGTCCTGGGGATGGAGGCCTGTGCCCCAACTGCCGGGCGGTGGTGGCGGTGCTGGAGATGCAGCAGGGGTGGGAGCCTTGAAGAAGAAGGGGGGGCGACAGCAAGGCAAGGAGTTCCTGGACGCGGCGTTCGAAGCCTTTGCCCGACACTGCGCCCTGGAGAAGTGGCGGGAGACGGAGGACATACGGGAGACCCTGGGCTTCGACACCCCCGGGGCCGTTGAGGAGGCCTGCACCTTCCTCGAGCGGGGCCCCTATCGGCACATCTGGCGCCGGCACTGGCGCGCAGTGGTGGCGCCGGTGGCGGTCGCCAAGGGCTGGGGCGGGGACCTCTTCGCGGCCATGGAGGAGGCGATCGCCGTGGCCTTCCGGGAGGAGGTCGAGGAACGGCGCCGCCAGGGCGATCGGCCGATCGAGGAGGACCCCGAGTACAAGGGCTTTCTGGATCGGGCCATGAATCAGCTCTTCCGGGAGGCGGCCGGCGAGCTCGAGCCGCCGGACTCGGAACCATGATCGGGGATCGGGACCTCCTCGAGTTCCGCCGGACCTACTACGACCTCCTCGTGGCGTTCTTCTGGCGGGAGCCCATGGTGGAGCTGCTCGGCCCCCTCCGGGAGGGGATCGAGGAGCGGACCCGAGCCGCCTCAAGGCTCCATCCCCTCCTCGGCCAAGGGTGGGAGGAGATCGGGGGGTTCCTGGCCGGGCGCGCGCCCGAGGCTGCGGCCGAGGCCGCCGCCGACGAGTTCACCCGGCTCTTCCTGGGCCCCACGGCCCCCGAGGTCCACTCTTACGAGTCGTACTACCTGACGGGGAAGCTCCTGGACCGGCCCCTCGTCGCGATCCGGAGCTACCTCAAGAGCATCGGCATGGAGCGCGAGGAGAGCTACCCGGAGCCGGAGGACGCGCTGGCCTTCGAGCTGGGGGTGATGCGTCGGCTGATCGACCGCCAGGCGACCGAGTCGAACCCCGACGGCGAGACCCGGTGGGTGAACGTCCAGGCGACCTTCCTCAAGCTGCACCTCCTGGTCTGGGCCCCGACTTGCGCCCGGGACATGGAGGAGGCGAAGGGGGCCCGGCTCTACCGGGGGGTCGCCAGGCTCCTCCGGGGGTTCCTCGACCTCGAGCTCGACCGTGTCCGGGACTGGGGGCCGGTGGCCCTCCGCTCCCTGGAAGAGGCCCGCCAGGGCTACCTCGGGGCCGGGGAGTGGAAGGGCCCCCTGTTCGAGGTCCCCCCCGG
>JACPHL010000029.1 GCA_016188625.1 Candidatus Rokuibacteriota bacterium
GAACTTGTAGATCGAGTTGTGGACCACCACGCCGTCGGCGACGAAGTTGTGGGTCCGGTCCACCTCCAGGTCGTAGACCTCGTTTCGCCGCACCTCCTCGGACACCTTCACGACGCGTTCGTAGACGACCCGATGGCCCTTCAGGACCGGCAGATAGTGCCCGGGTAGCACGTTCCCCGCCGGCATCACCAGCGCCGCCCGGTGCTGGACATTGGTCGTTCCCACCGCGAACCGGACCTCGAGGATCCCGTCCACCAGGTCCCGGAGGAACTCGGCCCTGGCGCCGATCTCCTCCAGGGAAGGGCTGGTCGCCCGGAACACCCACCCCCGCCGGGCCTTTCGCAGCGGGACGCCAGCCGCCCGGAGCCGCTCGATCACCTCGGGGGCGGATGTCTCGAGTGAGAGGGCGTGCAGGATGTGCGGGGTCTTCAGGAAGCGGCCGCGCCGCTTGGGGACATACCGCCGGTAGCAGATCGTCAGGATGACCTTGACCCTCGACTGCCTCCCCCGGTGCACCCCGCCCAGGGCGAAGTGGTGCGCCTCGATGTCGATCCCGAGGTCGGCCGCCAACCGCTCCGCGTTCTTCCTCGTGTCGATCTCGCGGAAGAGGCGCTCCAGGTATTCGCCGACCACCATCATCGTCTGCCGGGGTTTGAACGGCAGGGTGGGGATCCCGTACCGGAGCGACCAGAGCGCCTCGAGGTAGCGGGCTTCGGCCTCGGAGCGGCAGGCGCGGAGCCCGACGATGCGGTCCCCGGAGCGCTCCAGGCAGAGCCGGACCGCGAGGTCGTTCGTGACGCCGATCCGCCAGCCGAGGCCGCGCCGCTCCATCAGGTAGACATACGTGAACTCCTTGGAGGCGGCGACCCTGGGGACGCGACAGAACATCTTGTGGTTGTCGGTCACGGTGATCCGCCGGCCGGACTCGGTCTCGAAGGTCAGAAAGCGCGCCCGCTTCTCCCGCCGGAAGACGCGGGTCACCGCGCCGACCCCGACGAAGCCCTTCCCCACCGCCGTGAGCACCTGATCACCGGGACGGATCGTCTCGATGGGGCGAGGGCCCTCCGGGGTCTCGACCTGCGCCCCGGGCGGGAGGCACTGATCGTCATCGGCCACGACCGCGAGGTTCGCGTGGCTGGCGGCCAGGAGCTTCACCAGCTCGAACTGGGCGTAGTTGGTGTCCTGGAACTCGTCCACCAGGATGTAGCGGAAGCGGCGCTGGTAGGCCGTGAGGACGTGGGGGCGCGTGCGGAAGAGCCGGAGCGCGTAGACGATCTGGTCCCCGAAGTCCACGCACCCCTCCCGGCCCATCAGCTCCTGGTACCTGGCGTAGGTCCGGGCCAGCTCGAGCTGCTGGGCCGCCCGCTCCCGGAGGGCCGCCGCCTCCGCGTCATCCGCGGGCGCGCCCTCGACCCCGGCGCGGAGCCGCTCCGCCCAGGCCAGGTACTCCTCGGGCGAGACGTCCTCGTCCTTGGCCCGGCTGATGAGGGCGATGATCGCCTCCACGTGGCGGGTCGGGTCGCCCAGCGGGCGGTAGTGGTCGAGCGGGAACTCGAAGAGGCGGTCGCGGAAGAAGATCACCTGCTCGGCGCGGCCGAGGACGCGGAAGTCGGGCGTAAGCCCCACCTCCAGGGCGCTCTCCCGGAGGAGCCGGTCGCCGAAGGCGTGGAAGGTCGAGATCCAGACGTCGGCGTACCCGTAGGGGACGAGCAGGTCCACCCGCTCCTCCATCTCGGCCGCCGCCTTGTCGGTGAAGGTCAGGGCGAGGATCTCCTCGGGGCGGGCGCGCTTTTCGACGATGAGGTAGGCGATCCGACGGGTGATGACGCTGGTCTTGCCGGTGCCGGCCCCGGCGACGATGAGGAGGGGACCCTGGTCGTGGGTGACGGCCTCGGCCTGGGCGGGGTTGAGCCCCTCGAGGATCCGGGCGGTCGCCGAATCGGCCTCGGGGCTGGCCTCCCGCGGGTGAGGGATCATCGGCTTCACTATACCCCCCGGCGGAGAGGGCCAGCAAGGGATTTCACGGTCACATCGCCGTCCAGCCGCCGTCCACGAAGATGACCTGGCCGGTGACGTAGTCCGAGGCCGGGGAGGCCAGGAAGAGGAGCAGCCCGGCCAGGTCCGCCGGGACCCCGGTCCGGCCCGCCGGGATGCGGCCGAGGGCCCGCTCCAGCCAGCCGGGCTGGGCGAAGAGCGGCTCCGTCAGCTCGGTCCGGAGGTAGCCGGGGCCGATGGCGTTGACCTGGACCCCGTGGGGGGCCCACTCCACGGCCAGGACGCGGGTCAGGCCGGCGAGCCCGGCCTTGGCGGCGGTGTAGACCGCGAGGTTGGGGAGGCCGTGGCGGACCGCCAGCGAGACGATGTTGATGACCTTCCCGCTCCCCTGGCCGAGCATCACCCGCCCCGCGGCCTGGGCGCAGAAGAAGGCCGCCTTGAGGTTCAGGGTGACGACCCGGTCCCAGTCGGCCTCGGTCACCTCCAGGGCCGGCCGCCGGATGTTGGTCCCGGCGTTGTTGACCAGGATGTCGAGGCGGCCCAGCTCCCGGACCGCCCCCTCGACCATGGCGGGGATCTCCCCGGTCCGGGCGAGGTCGATCGGCCGGACCAGGGCCCGCCGCCCCATGGCCTCGATCCGGGCGGCGACCCGCTCGAGCCCGGCCCGATCCCGGCTGGCCAGGCAGAGGTCGGCGCCGGCCCCGGCGAGGGTGAGGGCCGCCTCGGCCCCGATCCCGCGGCTCGCCCCGGTGACCAGCGCCACCTTCCCCTGTAGGTCGAATCGCCCCGGCTCCACCGCGCCCCTCTATCGGCGCTTCAGGCTACCCTCGACCGCCGGCGCCGTCAAGGCCGCCGGGGGCGCGTGGTATACTCGGTCGCCGTGAAGCGGGCCCTCCGCCTCGCGCTCCTGGGCCTCGCGGCCCTCCTGCTCGTGAGCGTCGCCGGCGGGAGCCTGGCCGCGCTCTGGCTCTGGAGCCGGCTCCCTCAGATCAGCGGGACCCTCGCCCTCCCCGGGCTCGAACGACCGGTGGAGGTTATCCGCGACGCCTGGGGCGTCCCCCACATCTACGCCGAAAGCCTCACAGACCTCGTCTTCGCCCAGGGGTTCGTCACCGCCCAGGACCGCCCCTGGCAGATGGACCTCCTCCGGCGCGCCGCCGCCGGGCGGCTGGCCGAGGTCCTGGGGCCGGAGGCCCTGGCCTGGGATCGGCTCGCCCGCACGGTCGGGTTCGAGCGGGTGGCCCGCGCTTCCCTCGACCGCCAGGAGCCCGAGACCCGGCGGGTCCTCGAGGCGTATGCGCGGGGGGTCAACGCCGCCCTGGCCCTGACCCCCCGGGCGCTCGAGTTCCTCCTCCTCAGCTACCGGCCGGAGCCGTGGGAGCCGCTCCACACCCTCGCCCTCGGCCGGGTCCTGGCGTGGGAGCTCTCCCAGTGGCACCCGCGCCTCGTCCTGGCCAAGATCCTCCCCCGCCTCGACCCACGCCGGCGGGAGGATCTGGTCCCCATCTATCCCGCGGACGGACCGCTCATCGTCGCCGCGCCCCCCGGCGTCCCGTCCGCGCTCGGCCTCCTCGGCCCGGGCGGCGGCTCCAACAGCTGGGCGGTCGGGCCGGAGCGCTCGGCGAGCGGCGCCCCCCTCCTCGCCAACGACCCCCACCTCCCCCTGGGCGCCCCGTCGCGCTGGTACGAGGTCCATCTGGTGGGGGCGGGCCTCGACGTCTACGGCTTCAGCATCCCGGGCGCCCCTGGCGTCATCATCGGCGCCAACGCGGAGCTGGCCTGGGGGTTCACGAACCTCATGCTCGACGACCTCGACCTCTACCGGGAGCGGCTCCATCCGGAGCGGGAGGATCTCTACGAGGTCGCGGGGCGGTGGGAGCCGCTGACCCGCCTGGCGGAGCGGATCGAGGTGCGAGGGCGCGAGCCCGAGACCCTGGAGGTCAGGATCGGCCGCCACGGCCCGCTCATCACCCCGACCCTGATCCAGGCCGGCGAGCCGCTGGCCCTCCGCTGGACCGGCCACGACCCCGGCCAGGAGGTGGCCGCGATCCTGGGGATGAACCGGGCCCGCGCCTGGCCTGAGTTCCGGGAGGCCCTCCGCCGCTTCGCCACCCCGGCCCAGAGCGTGGTCTACGCGGACCGGAGCGGGACGATCGCGTATCAGGCGATGGGGCGGGTCCCGGTGCGCCCGCGGGGCGGGACCCTCGCCCCCCTGGAGGGGTGGCACGGGCGGGATGACTGGCGGGGGTGGGTCCCGTTCGACCACCTCCCCGGGGTCGTGAACCCCCCGGCCGGCGTCCTGGTGACCGCGAACAACCGCGTGAGCGCCGACCCGGGGCTCTACATCAGCCACCTCTGGGAGCCGCCCGACCGGGCCGCCAGGATCCGGGAGCTGCTGGAAGCCAAGGCGAAGCTCACCCTCGACGACCTCCGGGCGATCCAGCTCGACCGCCGCCCGCCGTGGGTCCGGCGCCTGGTCCCGCTGATCCTGGAGGCGTGGAAGGACGCCGAGGGCTCGGGCAAGGTCGCCGGAGGGCTCGACCTCCTCAAGGCCTGGGACGGCGCCCTCGAGCCCGCGAGCCCGGTGGCGGCGCTCTTCGAGGCGCCCGTGGAGGAGCTGCTGGCGCAGACCTTCCGGGACGAGCTGGGAGAGGAGGAGTACCGGGAGTTCGGGCGGGCGTGGGACCTGGCCGGGGTCGCCCTGGACCGGCTCCTCGCGCGGGGGACCTCCCCCTGGTTCGACGACGTCACGACGCCGGAGCGGGAGGATCTCCCCGAGCTGCTCCGCCGGAGCCTCCGGGCCGCGCTCCGAACTCTCGAGGCCCGGCTCGGCCCCGACCCGGCGAGCTGGCGCTGGGAGCGGCTCCACACCGTCGCCCTCGAGCACCCGCTCGGCCGCCGGCGTCCCCTCGGCCTCCTCTTCTCGCTGGGCCCCTACGGGATGGGCGGGGACCCCCGCACGGTCTGGAAGAGCCACTTCTACCACGACGGCCGCTTCCGCGCGACGGTCGCCCCCTCGTTCCGGATGCTGGTGGACCTCGGCGGCCGCGGGCGGTCGCGTGTCGTCCTCACCACCGGCCAATCTGGACACCCACTGTCGCGCCACTACCGCGA
>JACPHL010000274.1 GCA_016188625.1 Candidatus Rokuibacteriota bacterium
CTGGCCGTGGCGGTCTTCGTCGAGCGGCTCGGGGCTCGCCGGCTGACCCTCACCCTGCCCGTCCTCAACGAGGCCGCCGCGATCCTCTTCCTGGTCGCCGGCGGGGACAAGGCGGAGACCCTCCGCGCGGTGCTGGAGGCCGTGCCGGACGCCGAGCCGCTCCCGGCCCAACTGGTGGGCCCCCCGGCGGGCATGGTGACGTGGCTCGTCGATGCGGCCGCGGCGTCCCTGCTCGGGGGAGAGGCGGGAGGCGCCCCGTGATCCTGGCCGGCGACGTTGGGGGCACCAAGACCCTCCTCGCGCTTTACGACGCCTCGGGCGGGACCCTCCGGGAGAAGATCTATCCCAGCGCGGAGTTCGGCTCGCTCGCCGAGATCCTGCGCCGCTTCCTGGGGGAAGGGCCGTCCGGCGCCCTCGAGGCGGCGTGCTTCGCCGTCGCCGGGCCCGTGGTCGACGGCAGGAGCCGGCCCACCAACCTCCCCTGGGAGCTGGACGAGGCCGAGCTGGCCTCCGTCCTGGCCGCCCGCGTCAGGCTCGTGAACGACCTCGAGGGGGCCGGCTACGGCGTCCTCGCCCTCGGCCCGGAGGAGTCGGTGGTGCTCCAGGCCGGGGTCCAGCGGCAAGGGAACATGGCCGTCATCGCGGCCGGGACCGGGCTCGGGGAGGCGATCCTGGTGCGGACCGGCGCGGGGTATCACGTCGTCGCCTCCGAGGGCGGGCACGCCGACTTCGGCCCGCGGACCGAGCTCGAGACGGCGCTCCTCGGCTACCTCCGGCAGGAGTACGGCCGCGTGAGCTACGAGCGGCTCCTCTCGGGGCCGGGACTCCAGAATATCTACCGGTTCCTCCGGGACTCGGGCTTCGCGACCGAACCCGAGTGGCTGCGGGACCGCCTGGCCGCCGAGGACCCGAGCGCGGCGATCTCGGAGGTCGGGCTCGCCGGCGGCCACCCGCTCTGCGCCCAGGCCCTCGACCTCTTCGTCTCCGTCTACGGCGCCGAGGCGGGAAACCTGGCGCTCAAGGCCTTCGCCCTCGGCGGGGTCTATGTGGCGGGAGGGATCGCCCCGAAGATCCTCCCCAAGCTCGAGGACAGCACCTTTATCGCCGCCTTCGTCGACAAGGGCCGCCTGGCCGATCTGATGCGGTCGCTCCCGGTGCGCGTGGTCCTGAACCCCCGCGTCGCCCTGCTCGGTGCCGCGACCGTGGCCCGGGAGCTCACGGCGCGGGAGCGAGGCTGACCATGGCCTATCAGCCGATCGAGAACTACGGGGTCATCGGCGACCTGCACACCGTCGCCCTGGTGTCCATGGACGGCTCCATCGACTGGTGCTGCCTCCCCCACTTCGATTCCCCCAGCGTCTTCGCCGCGCTCCTGGACGACGCCAAGGGCGGGCGCTTCCGGATCGCCCCGGTCCTCCCGGACGCCCGGCCGCAGCAGATGTACCTCCCCGACACCAACGTCCTGATCACCCGCTGCCTCCACCCGGACGGGGTCGTCGAGCTGATCGACTTCATGCCGGTCCAGGCCGAGGAGGGGCCCGACGAGACCCGCCGTCACCGGATCGTCCGCTGCGTCAACGGGGTCCGGGGCGCGGTCCCGGTCCGCCTGGAGTGCCGGCCGGCCCTCGACTACGCCCGGGTCCGACCCGAGGTGAGCCTGCGCGCCGGCGGGGTCCTGTTCCAGGGCGCCGGGATGGGGCTCGGGCTCACCGGCCCGGCCGAGTTCCGGGTGGCCGACGGCGGGGCCGTGGCGGAGTTCACCCTCCGCGCCGGGGAGCGGAAGTTCTTCGTCCTCGAGCAGGCCCAGCCCCCCGAGGCCTGCTGCCTCGCCTTCTCCCGCGAGGAGGGCGAGGAGTCGTTCCGGGCGACGGTGGAGTTCTGGCACCGCTGGCTCGGCCACTCGGCCTACCGCGGGCGCTGGCGGGAGATGGTGAACCGCTCGGCCCTCACCCTGAAGCTCCTGACCTACGCCCCCACCGGGGCCATCGTCGCCGCACCGACGACGAGCCTGCCGGAGCAGATCGGCGGGAG
Organism: Candidatus Rokuibacteriota bacterium; assembly: GCA_016188625.1. Classification (GTDB taxonomy): domain Bacteria; phylum Methylomirabilota; class Methylomirabilia; order Rokubacteriales; family JACPHL01; genus JACPHL01. Next base: position 2,032 of record JACPHL010000274.1, read on the forward strand.
CCGGAACTGGGACTACCGCTACACCTGGATCCGCGACGCGAGCTTCACCCTCTACGGCCTGCTCCGGATCGGGTTCACGAAAGAGGCCGAGGCCTTCATGCGCTGGATCGAGGCCCGGTGCCGGGAGGTCCCGCCGGGCCAGGGGCTCCAGGTCATGTACGGGATCGACGGCCGCCAGAAGCTGGACGAGGAGATCCTGCCGCACCTGGAGGGTTACCGGGGCTCGCGCCCGGTCCGGGTCGGCAACGACGCCTACCGGCAGCTCCAGCTCGACATCTACGGCGAGCTGATGGACGCGGTCTACCTCTACAACAAGTACGGCGAGCCCATCGGCTACGACCTCTTGGCGAACCTCGAGCGGCTCCTGGAGTGGGTGATGGCCCACTGGGAGGAGCCCGACGAGGGGATCTGGGAGGTGCGGGGCGGGCGCCAGCGCTTCGTCTTCTCCCGGATGATGTGCTGGGTGGCCCTGGAGCGGGCGATGCGGATCGCCCGGCACCGCGGCCTCCCCGCCCCCTATGGCCGCTGGCGGCAGGTCCGCGACCAGATCTACCGGGAGGTCATGCAGCGCGGCTGGAGCGAGGAGCGTCGGGCCTTCGTCCAGTCCTACGGGAGCTCCTACGTGGACGCGAGCCTGCTCCTGATGCCGCTGGTGAAGTTCATGGGGCCCACGGACCCGCGGATGCTGGCGACGCTCGAGCGGATCCAGGAGGAGCTGGTGACGGACAGCCTGGTCTACCGCTACGACCCGAACGCCTCGGCCCCGGACGGGATCGGCGAGCACGAGGGGACCTTCAGCATGTGCACCTTCTGGCTGGTCGAGTGCCTGACCCGGGCGGGGCGGCTCCCCGAGGCGCGCCTGATCTTCGAGAAGATGCACACCTACGCCAACCACCTCGGCCTCTACGCCGAGGAGATCGGGCCGGCGGGGGAGGCCCTGGGGAACTTCCCCCAGGCCTTCACGCACCTGGCCCTGATCAGCGCCGCCTTCAACCTCGACCGGGCCCTCGACCGCCGCCGGGAGCCCGACTAGCCTGAGCGCCCTCCTGATGAGGCGTCAGCCCCGGTGGGTTCGCTGGAAGGCGAACGCTCCCCCTGGGTGAGGCGTCGGCCCCGAGCGGAACGTTAAGCGGAACGGCGCGGGTCCCCGCCATGAGCGAGCCGGGTGGGGAAGCCGGCTCGCTGGCGGAACACGACCAGGAGGGGCCCCGGCCGGCGAGCCATAGGCGGGTGCGCCGTGGAGCGTGTGGAGCGAGGGGCTGACGCCTCACGCCGGGGTGCTCGTTACGGGGGGCGGAGCCCCCTCCGAGGCTGTCAGCTGATATAAAGGCGGTCGGGGTCGAGGGCGCGGAGGGCGGCCAGCTCCTCCGCGGTCGGGAGCGCGGTGGTGGCGAGGCGGGCGGCGGGGACCACGGAGAAGCCGGTATTGGCCTGGACCTCCTCCAGGGTGACCCCGGGGTGCAGGGCCTCCAGCTCCATCCGGCGGCTCTCCGGGTTGAAGCCGAAGATCCCGAGGTCCGTGATGACCTTGTGCATCCCCCCGGTGATCAGCCCCGCCGCCTCACGGCTCCGCCCGCCCGCGAGGAAGCCGGGGCTCGTCACGAAGTCCACGCGCTCCGCCAGCCGGCGCTTCTCGTGGAGCATGGCCACGAGCATCCTGGCCAGGCTGGCGATGTCGTTCCCCCCGCCGGTCCCGGGGAGCCGGATCGTCGGCCGGTCGGGATCGCCGATGAAGGAGCTGTTGAGGTTCCCGTACTGGTCGATCTGGGCGCCCCCCATGAAGCCGTAGTCCACGTAGCCGCGCTGGAGGAGGAGCAGGACGTCGGTGATGGGGAGGAGCATGTTCGCTTTGCGGGCGCAGCGCTGCTCGTTGGTCGAGGGAGGGAGCTTGCCGGGCTCGATGAGGGCCCCCACCACGCCGCCTTCGAAGAGGATGGTCAGGCGCGGGGCGTGGAGGCGCTGGGCCAGGGTCGAGGCCAGGAGCGGGATCCCGACCCCGGCGAAGACGGTCTGGCCGTCCTCGAGCACGCGGGCGCTCATGACCGTCAGGAGCTCGGCCTTGGTGTAGCCGTCCCTAGTCATCGTGAACGATCCGTCCGCGCGCGGCCGCGTCCAGGATCCCCTTGAGACCGAGGAGCTCGAGATACTCCACCCAGCCCTTCGGGCCGTGAACGTACCGGTCGAGGTACTCGCGGGCCCCCTCCACGCCGCGCTCCTTGCTGAGCCGCGCGTACTCGTCCAGGTGCTCGTAGTACGGCTCGTAGAGCCCGTAGCACTCGTGGGGGAGCGAGCCGTAGGGGACCTCCACCACCGCCTCCACGCAGAAAAAGGGGATCGTCGTCCGGTCCGGGCTGCGGCGGATCTGGTCGTTGGTGATGATCCGCTCCGTGGTGAGGATCACCCGGTGGGCCGCCATGGCGATATCGGCGTCCATGAAGGGGAGCCCGTCGAACTGGGCGTTTCCGTACGGGTCGGCCCGGTGGACGTGGAGGAGGGCGACGTCGGGGGTGAGGGCGGGGATCAGGGCGAGGCGCTCGCCGGTGTAGGGGCAGTCGAGCTCCTTGACGGCCGAGGCGCGCCGGATCAGGTCGGAGCCCAGCATGGTCCGGGACGGGAGGAAGGGGACGCCCATGGCGCCGGCCCGGTAGCCGAGCCCGATGGACATGTGGCTCCACTCGTCGTAAACGACCTTCCCGCCCTCGACGTAGTGCCGCATGATCTTGGAGATCCCCCAGACGATCCCCTGGCTGATCCAGCTCGTGATGATCCGCCGGGCGGCCCCCGAGGCGAGGAGGAAGTCCCCCTCGGTGGACATGATGTTCCGGGAGACGGTGAGGTCCCGCCGGCCCTGCCGGATCAGCTCGAAAACGCTCGCCATGGGCGTCCGCGACAGGGTGCAGCCGCCCAGGGCCACGTGGTCGCCGTCCCGGACGCCGCGCCTGACGGCGTCCTCCAGCGTGGTGACCTTCTCCTCGAACCCCCGGTTGGCCCGCTGGGTGCGCGCCCGGAGGTCCAGGTAGGACGGGATCAGAGGGTCGGCGGACATTCCGCCCCACCGTAGCGTCGCCGTGAAGGGATGTCAAGCCCGAACGCGCAGCCCGGTCGCGCGATCCAGCCTGGCGTGGGGTATAATGGCCCGGGATGACTGCCGCGCGGCGCCTCGTCTCCCTCCTGGTGCTGCTCCTCGCCCTCTCGGCCCCTGCCCAGGCCGCCGAGGTCCTCGAGGCGATCCTCGACAACGGCCTCAAGGTCCTCCTCCTCGAGGATCATCGGAGCCCGGTCGCGACGTTCCAGATCTGGTACCGGGTCGGCTCCCGCAACGAGCGCCCGGGGCTGACCGGGCTCTCCCACCTCCTCGAGCACATGATGTTCAAGGGGACCGCCAGGTTCGGTCCCGGGGTCTTCGCCACGACCATCGAGCAGCTCGGCGGCCAGGACAACGCCTTTACCTCCCAGGACTACACCGCCTACTTCGTCAACCTCGCCGCCGACCGCCTGGACGTCGTCCTCGAGCTGGAGGCCGACCGGGTGCAGCACCTCTTGCTCGATCCCAAGGCCTTCGAGGCGGAGCGCCGGGTGGTCCTGGAGGAGCGGCGGACGCGGACCGAGGACGATCCGGTCTCGGCCATGGCCGAGGAGCTCGGCGCCATCGCCTTCCGGCTCCACCCCTACGGCCTGCCGATCATCGGCTACAAGGAGGACATCGAGCGCCTGACCGTGGAGGACCTCCGCGCCTGGTACCGCGCCTATTACGCCCCGAGCAACGCCCTCGTCGTGGCGGTGGGGGACTTCAACGCCGCGGAGCTCCTGGAGAAGATCCGCAAGGCCTTCGGCGCGATCCCCCGGGGGCCGGATCCCCCGCCGGTCCGGGTGGTCGAGCCGGGGCAGGACGGGGAGCGGCGGGTGGTGGTGAAGAAGCAGGAGGCGCGCCTGGCCTTCGTCTTCATGGGCTATCTGACCCCGAACCACGCCTCGCCGGACAGCTTCGCCCTGGATGTCCTGGCCACCATCCTCGCGGCGGGGCGGAGCTCGCGCCTCTACCAGGGCCTGGTTTACGAGCAGCGGCTGGCCCTGGACGCGGGCGGGGACTACAGCTTCCTGGCCTCGGACCCCGACCTCTTCACCTTCTACGCGAGCGTCCTGCCGGGCAAGACCGTGGAGGAGGTGGAGCGGGCGCTCCTGGCCGAGGTCGAGCGGCTCAAGACCGAGCCGGTCACCGACGAGGAGCTGGCCCGGGCCAAGAACCAGATCGACGCCGGCTTCGTCTTCCGGCAGGACTCCGTCTTCCGCCGCGCCATGACCCTGGCCCGCTTCGAGCTCGCCGGTGACTGGCGCCTCATGGACCGCTATCTCCCGGGGATCCGGGCCGTGACCCCGGCCGACCTCCTGCGGGTGGCCCGGACCTACTTCGATCCGGACAGGCGGAACACCGGGATCCTGCTCCCCCTCGCGTCCCACGGACCCGCCGTCCCGGACCGGTAGGCGCGGGTACGAGTCGATGGCCCGCCCCCGCCCGAGTCATCTCCTCATCGGCCTGCTGCTGCTCGCCGCCGGGCTCGCCGCGGCCGCCCTCGGCTGGCGCGCCCTGGCCGACCGCGAGGCCGGCCGCCGGGCCGTGAAGGTCTCGGGGACCGTCGAGGCGACCCGCGTCGAGGTCGCGGCCAAGATCTCCGGACGGATCCTGGCCATCGCGGTCCGGGAGGGTGAGGCGGTCGTTCCCGGACAGCTCCTGGTGAGGCTGGACGACGAGGAGCTCGAGGCCGCGGCGGCCCGCCTGGCGGCCGCGCTCGGCACGGCCCGGGCCGAGCTCCGGGACCTCGAGGCCGGGGCGCGCCGGGAGGAGCTCGAGGAGGCCCAGGCCGCGGTGGCGCGCGCCCGGGCCCGGCTCCGGGACCTCGAGGCGGGGGCGCGTCCCGAAGAGATCGAGGAGGCGACCCGGGCCGTCGAGCACGCCCGGGCCCGGCTCGAGGACCTCGAGGCCGGGGCGCGACCCCAGGAGATCGAGCAGGCGAGGAGCGCCCTGGCCACCGCCACGGCGACCCGCGAATGGGCCGAGCGGGAGTGGCAGCGGATGGCCGAGCTCTTCGCCCAGGGGCTGGTGGCCGCCAGGGAGCGCGACCGGGCCCGTCGCGAATACGAGGTCGCGCGGGCCGAGGAGCGGAGCGCCGGGGAGCGGCTCGGGCTCGTCCTGGCCGGGCCGCGACCGCACCAGGTCGAGGCGGTGCGGGCCGAGCTGAGGGCGGCCCAGGAGCGATTGGCCCTCCTGAAGGCCGGGCCGCGGCCGCACCAGGTCGAGGCGGCGCGGGCGGAGCTGCGGGCGGCCCAGGAGCGGCTGGCGCTGCTGGAGGCCGGGCCGCGGCCGCACCAGGTCGAGGCGGCGCGGGCCCGGGTGACCGAGGCGCGCGCCATGCTCGCCCAGGCCCAGGCCCGCCTGAAGGAGACCCGGATCCACGCCCCGCTCGCCGGCGTCGTCCTCCGGAAAAACCTCGAGGCCGGCGAGACCGCGACCCCGGGTGTCCCCATCCTGACGCTGGTGGATCCCCGGGACCTCTGGCTCCGGGCCTACATCCCCGAGCCCGAGATCGCCCGGGTCAAGGTCGGCCAGCCCGCCCGGATTATGGTGGACGCCTTCCCGGCCCGGGGATTCCCCGGGCGGCTCGTCGAGATCGCCTCCGAGGCGGAGTTCACCCCGAAAAACGTCCAGACCCAGAAGGAGCGGGTGAACCTCGTCTTCAGGATCAAGATCGCGGTGGAGAACCCCGAGGGGACCCTCAAGCCCGGGATGCCCGCCGACGCCGTGATCCTCGTCGGGCCGGGCGCGGAGTGACCGTCCCCATCCCGACGGCGGCGGGGGCGATGCGCCGGGACGCGGTGATCACCGAGGGGCTGACCAAGCGGTTCGGGTCGCTGACCGCCGTGGACCGGATCGACCTGCGGGTCGGCGAGGCGGACCTCTACGGCTTCCTCGGCCCGAACGGGGCGGGGAAGTCCACCACCCTCCGGATGCTCTGCGGCATCCTGGAGCCCACCGCCGGCCGGGGCACGGTGCTCGGGTTCGACATCGTCCGCGAGCCGGAGCGGATCAAGGCCGCCATCGGCTACATGTCCCAGCGCTTCTCCCTCTACGACGACCTGACCGCGGTGGAGAACCTCGCCTTCTACGCCGCGGTCTACGGCGTGCCGCGGCGGGAGCGGGCGGCCAGGATCGAGCGGATGGTCCGGCTCGCCGACCTCACCGGGCGCGAGGGGGCGCTGGGGGGGCAGCTCTCGGGCGGCTACCGCCAGCGCCTGGCCCTGGCCTGCGCCCTCGTCCACACCCCGCGCCTCCTCTTCCTCGACGAGCCGACCGCGGGGATCGATCCGGTCTCCCGGCGGAACTTCTGGGGGCTCATCCGCCGGCTCGTCGAGGGGGGCGTCACGGTCGTGGTGACGACCCACTACATGGACGAGGCCGAGCACTGCGACCGCCTCGGCTTCATCTACCAGGGCCAGCTCATCGCGCAGGGGACGCCGGAGGCGATCAAAACCGAGGCGTTCCGGAAGCCGGTCCTGGTGGTCGAGGCGGCCGACCTCCGCCGGGCCGGCGACCTCCTCGAGGGGTGGGAGGCGGTGGAGGAGGTGGTCAGGCTGGGGCAGACCCTCCGCGTGGTCCTCGCCGAGGAGGGACGGGCCCCCGGAGACGTCGCCGCCTGGCTTGAGGCCCGAGAGGTCCGGGCGACCGTCGAGCGGGTCCCGCCCTCCATCGAGGACCTCTTCGTCTCCTTCGTGGACCGGGAGCGGAAGGCGCGGCTCCGGGCCCAGCTCCGGGCCGTGGACCGGGGGTAGGCCCATGCGCCTGGCCGGGATGATCTGGAAGGAGTTCATCCACCTCCGCCGGGACCCGCTGGCGGTAACCCTCATGCTCTTCGTCCCGGTCGCCATGCTCTTCATCTTCGGCTACGCGATCAACACCGACGTCAAGCACCTGCCCACGGTGGTCTTCGACCAGTCCCGGGACGTAGAGGTCGCGCGGCTGCTCGAGGCCTTCGCCAACAGCCAGTACTTCGACCTCCGGTACCGGGCCCGCGACCTCGAGGAGGTGACACGCCTCATCGACGCCGGATGGGCCAAGGTGGGGATCGTCATCCCGCCGGACTTCGCCCGGCGCCTGACCGGCCACGGCTCGGCCGCCGTCCAGGTCATCGTGGACGCCTCGGACCCGATGGTGGCCACCTCGGCCGTCAACGCGGCGACCGCCCTGGGGCTCGAGCGCTCCATCACCCTCCTGCGGCGGGCCGGGGACGGTGCGCTCTCGCGGGTGGAGGCGCCGCCCCTGGACGTCAGGATCCGGGCCTGGTACAACCCCGACCTCGAATCGGCGATCTTCATCGTCCCGGGGCTGGTGGGCGCCCTCCTCATGCAGACCACCATCACCATCATGGCGATGGCCGTCGTCCGGGAGCGGGAGCGGGGGACCCTGGAGGCGCTGATCGTGAGCCCGATCCGGCGCTGGGAGCTGATGCTGGGGAAGATCGTCCCCAACCTCCTGGTGGCGTACGGCCAGATGACCCTGGCCCTGGCCGTGGCGCACTTCGTCTTCGGGGTCCCGATCCGGGGGAGCCTCGCGCTCCTCTACCTCCTCTCGGCCCTCTTCATGCTGGGGACGCTGGGGGTCGGGATCTACATCTCCACGGTGGCGAGCACCATCCCCCAGGCGATGCAGCTCGGCTTCCTGGCCATCTTCCCGAGCATCTACCTCTCGGGGCTCCTCTTCCCGATCGAGGGGATGCCCTGGCCCGCCCAGTGGCTGGCGGCCGTCATCCCGCTCACCTACTTTTTGCGGATCCTCCGGGGGATCATCCTGAAGGGGATCGGGATCGGGTATCTCTGGCCGGACATCTACCCCCTGGTCCTCTTCGGGGCGGCCGCCTTCACCCTGAGCGTGCTGCGCTTCCGGAAGTCCCTGGATTAGACTCGGGGGGGGCGAAGCCCCCCCTTCCGACGGCCCTCCGGGCAAAGCCCGGCCGTTCGCCCTTCGGCGAACGGATCGGGCCTGCCTCCCCCCCAAGGCTCAGCTCGGGAGAGGCATCGGCGAGGGGGCGCTAGGGCTATTCGTCCTTGATGGCCGCCCGAGCCTTGGCGGCCACCTCGGGCGGGAGCGTCGGCAGGCAGTGTTCCTGCTGGACGTGCTCGGCGGCCTTGGCCATGACCTCCTCGACGTCCTCGCCCTCGATGACCGCCTTACAGAACGGCATCAGCTCGCTGCACCTGAGGACCTTCGCCATGCCCCATCCTCCTCGGGGCGCGGGCTCCCCTCCGAGTCCGTCAGCCGCCGTCCACCTCGGTCGGGCGCTTGAGCCGGTCGCCCGGTCGCAGGTTCAGCACCGCCTCCGGGAAGATCTCGGCCAGCCACTTGACCACGTCCTTGACGGTGACGACCCCGATGGGGCGATGCTCGGAGTCCACCAGCGGGACGGTCCGGTAGCCGGCGTTGTTCATCCGGTTGATGGCGTAACAGATCCGGTCGTTCGGGGCGAGGGCCTCCGGATCGGGCGTCATGACCTCGCCGAGCCTCGTGGCACGGGGATCCCGGCCCGCCCCCACGACCCGGGTCAGGACATCCCGCTCCGTGAAGATCCCGATGAGGCGCCCCTCGGGGTTCACGATCACGACCGCGGCGCGCCGGTTGGCCAGCATCTGGCCGATCGCCTCCTCGACGGTCGCCTCCACGGTGAGCTTGATGGGGAGGCTCGGCGCCAGGAGGCTGACGGTCTCGCTGAGGAGCGCCTCCTCGAGCTTTCGGAACTCCCTCTCCAGGGACTCGGAGTATTCATCCAGGAACTCGGCCATGGATCCCTCCCCGGTCCGTCGTCGGCCCTGGCCGGGGGCATCCAGCCTCCCGAGGGCTCACGGTGGACTTGCCGGGAGTCTAGGCCGCCGCCGCAGGGCTGTCAAGGGCGAGGTTGCCCCCTGGCTCGGCGATCCCGACCTTCCCACCGTGGCGGGCTTGGCCTATAATCGGGCTGATGCCTCCCGGGCCAGCTCCCTCGCGGTGCCGCCTTCGCCCGGCCGCGCTTCTCCTGGCGCTCCTTTTGGGGTTCGCCGCCCCCGTCGCCGCCCAGGACCTGGCCGTCCGCGAGCTCCTCCCGAACGGCGTGACCCTCCTCGTGGCCGAGCGCCCCGCCCTGCCCATCGTCGTCCTCCGCGCCTGGATCCGGGCCGGTGCCATCCTGGACTCGCCGGGGAAGGCCGGCCTCGCCAACCTGACCGCCGAGCTCCTGACCCGGGGGACCCGCACCCGGACCGGCCGCCAGATCGACCAGGCCATCGAGTTCGTGGGCGGCTCGCTCTCCTCCGGGGGGGGCCGCGACGGCATCGTGGTCTCCCTGTCGGTGCTGAAGAAGGACCTCGCCCTCGGGCTGGACCTGGTGGCCGACGTCCTGCTCAACCCGACCTTCCCCCAGGAGGAGTTCGAGCGCAAGGTCCAGGAGATCCGCGCCGCCGTCCAGCGCGCCGAGGAGAGCCCGGAGACGGTCGCCTCCAAGGCGTTCCGCCGCCTGGTCTTCGACCCGCACCCCTATGGCACCCCCGTGGAGGGGACCGTCGAGTCCCTGGGCCGGCTGACCCGGGATGATGTGGTCGCCTTCTACACCGAGACCTACCGGCCCCAGGAGACGGTGGTCGTGGCGGTGGGCGATGTGACGCGGGACGAGATCCGGGTCGCCCTCGAGCAGCGGCTCGGCGGCTGGCCCATGCGCCCGCGGGCGACCGCAAGCCCCGCGGCGGCCCCCCTCGGGGGACCGGCGAAGACCCGGACGATCCAGAAGGACGTGAGCCAGGCCTCGGTCCTGCTCGGCCAGGCGGGCATCGGGCGGCACCACCCCGACTACTACGCCCTCCAGGTGGCGAGCTACATCCTTGGTGGAGGCTCCGCCTCCCGGCTCTACCACCGCCTCCGGGAGGAGCGCGGGCTGGTGTACAGCGTGTACAGCTACCTCGCCCCGGGCCGGTACGGGGCCGTCTTCGAGCTGGGCTTTCAGACCAGGAACGATGGGGTCCGCGAGGCCCTCGAGGTCGTCCGTCAGGAGCTGACCCGTCTCCGCCATGAGTGGGTCTCGGAGGAGGAGGTGGCGCGGGCCAAGGCGTACCTCATCGGGAGCTTCCCGCTCCGGATGGACACCACCGGCGAGGTCGCCGGCCTCCTGCTCACCATCGAGGAGCACGGGCTCGGCCTCGACTACCCCTCGCGCTTCCGCGGGCTCATCGAGGCGGTCAGCGTGCAGCAGATCTTCCAGGCGGTCCGGACCCACTGGGACCCCGACGCCATGATCCTCGTGGTGGTCGGGAACCTCAAACAGGCCGGCCTCCCCGCCAGCGAGTAAGGTCGTGCGAACCCTGGCCGTCCTCCTCGCCGTGGTCGCGCTGGCCGTAACCGCCCCGGCCCGGGCCGTCTACCTCGAGCCGACCCACGCGCAGGTCGCGGAGGCGGTCGAGGAGGGGCGGGCCAGCATCACGCGGGAGGAGTTCGGGCAGGAGTGGCTGGTGCGCCTGCCCGGCGGGGAGGAGGTGCGGGTCACCACGCCCTTCTCCCGGGTGGCCCTCGCCGCGCGGCAGGCGGCCTTCAAGGGGGAGCCGCTCGAGGAGCGGGAGATCCAGGGCCATCTCGACCGGGGCAAGGGGCGGATCCAGTTCCTCGTCGCCGTCCACGGCCCGAGGGTGGACTTTGCCCGCTGGTACGCGGCCGTCCTCCGGGTCGGCCAGCGGGAGATCAAGGCCGTCTTCGCCCAGAACGAGCGGACCGCGCTCCGGCTCGAGGACGGCCGCTACCTCGCGCGGAACATCTATGCCTTTCCCACCGAGGGGTTCGCCCCCACCGGCACCGTCACCCTGGTGGTCCGGACCCGGGAAGGCAAGGAGGTCCTCCGCGTCCTCATCGACCTGGGCGCCATGCGCTGAGCACTGCGAGTCGGCGCCGAGGCGACCCGGCCTGTGGAGCGGCGGGAGGCCCCCGATGCGCCCGGCGAGGGTTCACGCGAGAGGCAGGGCGTGAGCGGGCGACGCGTGGCGCTGCTCCTCGGGCTCGCGGCCGTGGTCGCGATGGCGCTTGGCCTCGTCGCCCTCCCCCGCCTCGTCGAGCTCCCGCGGGTCCGCGCGCTCATCGCCGGGGAGACCTCCCGGCTCCTGGACCGACGGGTCGCCTTCGAGCGCCTCGACCTGGCGCTCTTCCCCCTCCCCTCGGTCGTGCTGACGCGGCTCGAGGTCGCCAACGCCGAGGGGTTCAGCCGTGAGCCGTTCCTGGAGGTCCGCGAGGCACGGGTCAGGGTTCGCCTGCTCCCCCTGCTCCTGGGGCGTCTCGAGTTCGGGGAGGTGACCCTGGTCCAGCCGTGGGTCCTCCTCGAGCGGAGCGGCCGCGGGACCTGGAATCTCCCCGCGCCCGGCGGCGGGCGCCCGCTCCCCGCGGCCCCCCTGGTCGCGATCTCGCGCGTCGCGCTGAGCGACGGGAGCCTCACCTACCGGGAGCTCGGCCCCGACCTGACCCCCGTCGCCACGTACACCGTGGACCGGATCGACCTCGGCCTCCGGGATCTCGGCTGGACCACGCCGCTCCACATCGAGGGGGAGGCCCGCTTCGCGGCGGGCGGCGTGGCGGTGCGCTTCCGGGGCGAGGCCGGGCCCCTCTCCACGGTCGTCCGGGGCCTCGGCGAGCTCCCGCTCAAGGCCGACATCAGGGTCGCGGTGGAAGGGTGGGAGGGCCTCCCGCCGCTGGGCGCGCTGGCGGTGAGCGGGCGCGGGGAGGGCCAACTCCGGCTCGCGGGTCGGCTCGCCCATCTCTCCGGGGGAGGCCGCCTGGACTTCCCGCGCCTCGTCCTCAGCCGAGAGCAGCCGGCCTGTCCGCCCCCCCGCGGACGCAGCCTGGTCCTGGACGAGGTCCGCCTGCCGGTGACCGTGGCCGAGAGCCGGCTCCTGGCGAACCCCGTGACCCTCGGCGTGGGCGGGGGGCGGATCGCGGGGGAGCTCAGCCTCGGGTGGGAGGGGAACGACCCCGTGTTCCGGATCACCGGCCTCGTGGTCCGGGCGGTGGCCGCGGAGCGCCTGCTCGTGGACTACCTCTGCCAGCCCTACGCGGTGACCGGGCCGATCGACCTCACGGGGGAATTCTCGGCGCGCGGCCTCGGCGAGGCCTTCTGGCAGAGCGCGCGTGGGAGCGGCCGGCTCGAGGTCGGGCCGGGTCGGGTGGTCGGACCGGCGGCCCTCTCCCTCTTCACGGAGGTGGCCCGGGTCGGCGGGGCGATCTACTCCATCCTCAACGTGGACCTCCCCCTCTCCCTCTTCGCCTCGCCGCTAGAGTTCAAGCGGCTCTCCGCCTCCTGGCGGATCGAGGACGGCCGGGTGAGCACGCGCGACCTCCGCTACCGGAGCCGGCTCATGCGGATCGGCGGCGTCGGGAGCTACGGGCTCCTCGACCGGCGGCTCGACTTCGACCTCGCGGTCGAGACGGGGCGGACCGCCTACACCGTGAAGGTGGGGGGGACCGCCGATCAGCCGACCTTCCGGCCCATCCCGCGCTCGATCCTGAAGGGCGCCACCGACCTCCTCCGCCGGCTCCTGGAGGGGCTGCCCGGTCGGGAGTAGGCCCTCCGGCGGCGTGAAGCGACTCACGCCGCGAGCCCGATCCGCTTGAAGCCGCTCGGGGGATGTGGTACAAAGAATTATCCTGCGCGGCGGAGTGATCATGACCACCCCGACCTTCAAGGCCGGCCTCGAAGACGTCGTCGTCTCCACCTCCGAGATCTGCTTCATCGACGGCGAGCAGGGACGGCTCCTCTACCGGGGCTACGACATCCACGACCTCGTCGCCCGCTCCACCTTC
>JACPHL010000275.1 GCA_016188625.1 Candidatus Rokuibacteriota bacterium
AGGTAGGTGACGGCGTCGGCCGCCTCGGGCTCGCCCGCGGGCTGCTTACCCTTCGCCATGCGACACCTCGGCCTCGCTCGGGGCGTAGATGTCCTCGAACGCCTCGGGGCCCTCGGGCCAGGGGCTCTCCTCGGCGAAGGCCACGGCCTCGTCGATCTCCTTCTCGATCCGCTCGGTGAGCCGCCGCTGGACCTCGTCGGTCAGGAGCCCCTTCTCGGTGAGGTAGCGCTCGAAGAGGGGGATCGGGTCCCGGCTCCTCCACTCGATCAGCTCCTCCTCGGTCCGGTAGGAGGCCGGGTCGTGCTCCGAGTGCCCGTGCCAGCGGAAGGTCTTGCACTCCACCAGGGTGGGCCCCTCCCCCCGGCGCGCCCGGGCGATCGCCTCCTGCATCACCCCGTGGACCCGGAGGAGGTCGTTGCCGTACACGTCCACTCCGGGGAAGCCGTAGGCCTGGGCCCGCACCGCCACCTCGGGGATGGCGAAGGCCTGCTCGAAGGGCGTCGAGAAGGCGTAGAGGTTGTTCTCGCAGACGAAGACGACGGCGAGCCTGTGGACGGCGGCGAAGTTCATCGCCTCGTGGACGTCCCCCACGTTAGCGGCCCCCTCCCCGAAGAAGGCGACCGCCACGTGGTCCTGCCGGCGGAGCCTGAAGCCGTAGGCGATCCCGCAGGCGACGGGGAGGTTGGCGCCCAGCATGGAGGTGTTGCCGAAGATCCCGAGCCGGCTGTCCCCGGCGTGGAGGTAGGAGTCCTTCCCCTTGGAGAGCCCGGTGCGCTTGCCGAAGACCTGGGCCATGAGGACCCTGGCCGGCACCCCCTTGAGCAGGAAGGCGCCGAGGTCGCGGTGGAGGGGGCAGATGAAGTCCTCCCGGCGGAGGCCGTAGCAGGCCCCCACCGTGATCGCCTCTTGGCCGATCCCGGAGTAGATCCCGCCGATGATCTTCCCCTGGCGGTGGAGCACCGAGAGGCGCTCCTCGAAGGCCCGGGAAAGGCGAAGGGAGTAGTGCATCTCGAGGAGGTCGTCGTCGCTCAGACGAGGCTTCTTCGGCATCGCCTTTTTAGTTACGCATACGCGCCCGCGAGCGTCAAGGGGCCGCCGGACGCGCCCCGTGGCCCTCAGCGCCAGCGATCCACCAGGTAGGGCTTCCCCCGCTCGAACTCGCGGCAGAGCCGCTCGACCCCCGCCTCCGCCTCCTCCCCCGTGGCGGTCCAGCTCTCCCGGACGAAGGAGGCGGTCCGCCCCAGGTAGAGGGGGGTGAGACAGCGCAGGAGGTGGTCGCGGTGGAGGATGCGGAAGCGGTAGGCGAGGGCGAAGTCGTAGACCACCCGGACCCAGAGGTCCGGGGTGAAGCGGAACTCCTCCGCCGCGAGGTCCCCCAGGGGGTAGAGGTCGGCCAGGGTCTCGGGGGCCAGGACCTGCTCCCAGAGGGGAAGGAGGTCCCGCAGCCCCTGCCGGAAGCCGCTGACCATGCGGGCGGGGTTGACCTGGATCGGCGCCGGGCCCGCCTCGGACCGGGCCCCCGCGAGCGGGACCGGCGCGCTCCCCCGCACCTCCGGCCAGGCCTCCTCGTAGCGCTCCATGAGGGCGAAGAGCGCCCCCACGACCTGAGAGATCGTGGCGGGGAGATCGACGCCGGGCCCGCGAGGGGGGCTCGGCCTGGCCCCGAGGAAGGCCTCCCAGACCCGATGCCCCTCTACGACCGCGTGGGTGGTCAGCCAGAGGTCCACCGCGTGGCCGCCCGGATCCGTGCGCCACGCCCCCGGGTCGAGGTAGTGGGCGGCCAGCTTGCCCGACAGGCCGCACTGGCCGCCCATGGGGTGGCGGACGCGTTTGCCGTAGAGGGCCCGGGTCAGAGGGTAGACGATCTGGGTGGTGATCGTCCCGTCGAACTTGTGGCGGGCGTAGCGGGGGACGATGTAGTCCGCCTCCCCCTCCCAGATCGGGCGGAGGAGCGCCTCGATCCACCCGGGGGGGAGCCCCGGGAGCTCGGCCTCCAGGAGGCAGCAGGCCTTGACCTCGAGGGCCCGGGCCAGCTCGAGGACGCCCCGCACCGCCCGCTCCTTCCCCGCGACCCCGTGGTAGGGGAGCCCGGTCCGATGGGCGCTCAGGACCGGGGAGGCGAGCAGGACGGGGCGCGGGTCGCTCCCCGCGAGCCTGCCCACGACATCCTGGGTCCCGTCCGTGGAGCCGCCGTCGGCGACCACGATCAGGCCCCGGGCCTGGGGGAACGCCTCGGCCAACCCCGCCTGGACCCCCCGGATCACCGCCTCGATCGTCCCCGCGTGGTTGTAGCTCGGGACCCCGACCAGGAGGTCCGCGCGGCCGACCTCCCCGGCGAGGCGCTCGACCTCCCCGCCGCTCCGGAGCTCCTCGGGATCGGGCATCGGCTCTCCGGGACGGGGCTCAGGCGACCAGCCGCACCAGGAGGGTCAGGTAGTCGCTGAGGTGGCGGGTGACCAGGAAGTTGCGGCGCACGTGCTCTCGCCCCGCCCCGCCCATCCGGCTGATCAGCTCCGGGTTGTTCAGGAGGTGGCGGATCCAGAAGGCCGCCCCCTCGGGGGAGTTCACCAGGTAGCCGGTCACGTCGTGGATGACCTGGACCATGAGCCCCCCGACGGCGCCCCCGACCACCGGCTTCCCCTTCCACATCGCCTCGGAGACGGCCAGCCCGAACCCCTCGCGGATGGACTTCTGGATCACGATGGTGGCGGCCCGCTGGAGGGCGTTGATCTCCAGGTGGGCGTCCGGGGGGCGCTCGAGCACGTGGATGTCCGGGTCCCGCCCCGCCGCCTCGCGCACCTCCGCCAGGACCGCCTGGCCCTCGGGATCGTCGGGCGCCCCGCCGCCGGCCAGGATGAGCCGGCAGTCGTTGTGCTTCCGCGCCATGCGGAAGGCGTTGATGACCCCGAGGGGGTCCTTGAACCGCTCGAAGCGGGAGACCTGGAGGAGGATCGGCTTGTCCCGGGGGACCTGGAGGCGGTCGAGGATGGCGTCGATCTCCTGCCGGCCCAGGCGCCGGTTCTTGTCCGAGAGGGGGTCGATG
>JACPHL010000271.1 GCA_016188625.1 Candidatus Rokuibacteriota bacterium
CCCTAGAGCACACGATCTAGTATGTCAAGCCTAAAGATCCTACTAGATGTAGAGGGCAGGAAGCGGGCCCTCCGTCGAGGTCCCGGGGAGGCGGGTCCCGAGAAGTCTCTAGGGGGTATACCAGCGGAGCTCCTCGGCCACCTCCACCTCGCCGGGGAAGACCCGCCGGGCCTCGGCGGTCAGGGCGGCCAGATCCTCGTGGTAGGGCGCATCCACGTGGGCGAGGAGCAGGCGACGGACGCCGGCGGCGCGGGCCACCTCGCCGGCCTCCCGGGCCGTGGAGTGCCAGCCGGCGCGCTCCCGGTCGCGCTCGGCGAAGGTGGCCTCGTGGATGAGGAGGTCTGCCCCCCGGGCGAGCTCGACCACGGCCTCGCACGGCCGGGTGTCCGAGGAGTAGACCACCACGGCGCCATCGCCCTCGAGTCGGAGGGCCAGGTTGGGCATGGCGCCGTGGGCGTTGGGGGAAGCGGTGAGGGTGAGGGCCCCGGTCTCGAGGAGCCGCCGCCCCTCCCGCGGCTCGACGCCGTGGAGCGGCACCGGGAAGGCGTCCTCGCGATCGAGCAGGCGGAAGAGCCCCAGGAGCCCCCGGAGGGTCTCCACGTGCTCGGCGCGACAGTGGATCGGGAGCGGCGCCCGGCGCCCGAGGAGGATCAGGTTCTGGACGAGAGCCGGGAGGCCGTAGGCGTGATCCGGATGGGTGTGGGTGATCACGATTCGGGTGAGGCGGAGGGGGTCGAGGTCGAGGCGCCGGAGCTTCTGGACGGGGCTCCCGCCGCAGTCCACCAGGACCAGCTCAGGGACGACCTCGAAGACCAGGGCCGTCGTGTCCCGCCAGGGCGACGGGATCGCCGCCGAGGTCCCCAGGAAGGCCAGCCGCATTCCTACCGCTGGCGGCGGAGGAGCAGCGGGATCCCGATCCCCGCGACGAGGATGGCGAGCCCGCTCACCAACTGGGCCACCCGGACCGGCCCCAGCATCAGACTGTCGAGCCGGAGCCCCTCGATCCAGATCCGGCCCGCCGAGTAGAGGCCGAGGTAGGCGAGGAAGAGCGCGCCAGACGCCCGCGCGAGGCGGCGGCGGAGGAGGAGCACGAGGACGGCGAAGACCCCGAGGTCCCAGAGCGACTCGTAGAGGAAGGTCGGGTGGAAGTGCTCGGCGTCCTGGAACTCGAGCGGTCGGTGGGGCGGGGAGATGGAGAGCTTCCAGGGAAGTTCGGTGGGACGACCGAACGCCTCCTCGTTGAAGAAGTTCCCCCACCGGCCGATGGCCTGCCCCAGGGCGAGGCTCGGGGCCACGATGTCGAGGTAGCGCGCCACGGGGAGCCCCCGCGCCCAGGCATAGCCGCCCCCCGCCAGGAGGCCGCCGATGAGCCCCCCATGGATCGCCAGCCCCCCTTCCCAGACCGCGATGATCTTGAAGGGCGTCGCCAGGTAGTAGTCGAGGTTGAAGAGGACGTAGTAGAGCCGCGCGCCCACGAGGCCGCCGATGAGGGCGAACTCGGCGGTCTTGAGGAGCTCCTCGGGATCCTCGCCCCGCGCGCGGGCCTCGCGGTAGGCGAGCCAGAGGCCGAGGGCCATAGCGAAGGCGATGAGGACGCCGTACCAGCGGATGGTGAGGGGACCGATCCCGAAGAAAGGTCCGATCTCGAAGGCGACAGGTCCCGGGGATCGGAACACAGAGCCTCCTTGGGGCAGGTTCGCGCTCCTCGCCCCTCTGACGGTACCCAAGACGCCGGGGCCTGTCAAACGAAAAGCGCCGGGAAAGCGCGCGAGAATCCGAATTTCTTTGACACGGCCCCACCCTTTGGTAGTATGGGAGTCAAGGGAATTTCTGCACCTAGGACGCCAGGACACGTACGGGTGACGATTTGATCGGGTTGTTCTCCTCGGGGGGAGCCGGAGGGGTCTGGGAGCTCGTCCTCAACGCCGGTCCCGTCGCCAAGCTCGTCCTCCTCATCCTCCTCGCCTTCTCCGTCGTCTGCTGGGCCCTGATCTTCGAGAAGGCCCGGCAGTTCCGGCAGGCCGGCCGCGAGACCGCCCGCTTCCTCAAGGCCTACCGGGAGGCCCGCCGCTTCTCGGTGGTCGCCGGGGCGGCCAAGAAGCTCCGGGCGAGCCCGCTGGCCCGGGTCTACCACGCCGCGTACCAGGAGCTGGGCGGAACCGGGAACCCCCTCCCCGACCTCATGGACGTCCCGGCCGAGGAGGTGGAGGAGGGCCTCTCCTCCGACCGGCTCGACCCGGTCGAGCGGACGATGCAGCGGACCATGGCGGTGGAGGTCGAGCGCATGCAGCGCTACCTTCCCTTCCTCGCCACCACCGCGAGCGCCGCCCCCTTCATCGGCCTGTTCGGGACGGTCTGGGGGATCATGAACTCCTTCCATGCCATCGGGCAGATGGGCTCGGCCAACCTCGCGGTGGTGGCGCCCGGGATCTCGGAGGCGCTCATCGCCACCGCTGCCGGGCTGGCCGCCGCCATCCCCGCGGTGATGGCGTACAACTACTTCGTCAACAAGGTCCGGCGCTGGACGACGGAGATGGACAACTTCAGCCTCGAGCTGCTGAACCTGATGGAGCGCGCCTTCGTCAGGAGCGGCCGGGCGGTGCGGCATGGCCTTTAAGGTCGATGCGGGGCACGACGGGGGGCGGGTCCGGTCGGCCCTGGCGGAGATCAACGTCATCCCCCTGGTGGACGTGGTCCTGGTCCTCCTCCTCATCTTCATGCTGACCGCCCCCATGATGTACCGCGGCATCGACGTCCAGCTCCCGAAGACCGCCAGCAAGCCCACCGCCATCGAGGAGCGGCTGGTCCTCACCATCACCAAGGATCGCCTCGTTTACCTGAACGAGCGCCCGATCCCGGTGGCCACCCTGGAACCGCGCCTCCGCGAGTTCCTGCGCGACCGGGCCGACAAGACGGTGTTCATCAAGGCGGACAAGGACCTCTCCTACGGCTACGTGGTAGAGACCATGGACCGTGTCCGGCGGGCGGGGGTCGAACGGGTCGGGATGGTGACGGAGCCCCTCCCGCGGGCGCGCGAGTGAGCGGGGCGAGCCTCGAGGGATGCCTCCGCGGCCGTCCCGGCGCCCGGTCCCGCCCCCTCCGGAGCCGCACCCGCTCGGGATGGTGGCCATCTCCGTCCTCGGGCACCTGGCGACCCTCGGGATGCTGATCGGGTTCTCGGCGATCTGGGGCCAGCAGATGGAGTCGAAGACCTACATCGTCAATCTGGTCCCCTCCCTGCCGTCCCCGGCGCCGGCCCCGAGCCGCGCCCCCGCAGCGCCCCGCCCCGTCACCGCCCCGACCCCGGCGGCACCCCCCAAGCCCAAGGCGGAGGAACCGCCCAAGGCGGTGAAGGCCCCCGAGCGCGTCGAGCGGACGCTGCCGCTGCGCCGCGAGGAGACGCCGGCGGTGGCGACCCGCCCCGCGCCGAAGGAGATCGTCCTCCCCAAGCGCGCCGTGAAGGAGACCCCCACCCTGGAGACCCCGGGCCTCGAGCGCGCGATCGAGCGCCGGCTGCCGCCCCCGCCGCCGCCGGCCCCACCGCCGCGCGAGGTGGCCCGAACCCCCGAGCCGCCGGCCCCGCCGACGCCGGCCCCGGCCCAGCCGCCCCCGGTGGCCCAGCCGGCCCCCGCGCCCCCGCCGGCCGTGGCGGCGGTCGAGCCGATGACGCTCGGCCGGGGGGAGACGGCCAGCGCCACCGGGAGCATCAGCCTGGACGTCAGCGACTTCCCGTTCACCTGGTACCTCCGGCAGATCCAGCAGAAGATCAGCGAGCGGTGGGTCCCCCCGAGGGGGAGCGTGGCGGGCGGCGAGACGGTCATCGTCCTCTTCGAGATCGGCCGGAACGGGGAGATCAAGGGGCCCGAGCTCGAGCAGCCGTCCGGCAACTTCGCCTACGACCAGTCGGCCCTCCGGGCGATCAAGGAGGCGAGCCCCTTCCCGCCGCTGCCGGCCGAGTTCAGGGCCGGCTCCCTCCGCGTCCACTTCGGCTTCGAGTTCCGGCCGGAACAGGGGTAGCCCAGTGCGCCGGATCCTCGCGCCCCTGATCCTCCTGGGCCTGGTCGGCCTCCTCGTCCTGCCGGGGCCGCGGCGGTCGGACTCCCAGGGGATCGACGTCTACCTGAACGTCATCGCGGGCGGCTCGAAGAAGCTCATCATCGCGATCCCGACCTTCACCCGGACCACCGCGAGCGCGGACCCCGCCGACTTCGCCCGGCGGCTCCCGGAGATCGTCGGGGCGGATCTCACGTTCTCCGCGCTCTTCGGGGTCGTCAACCCGGACATCTCCCTGCCGGCGAGTGACCAGGCGGCGACGAAGAAGGTCCTGGCCGACCTCGCCGCGGCCGGGGCCCACGCCGCGCTCCACGGGGTCCTGACCAGAGTCGAGGAGAAGCATGTGGAGGTGGCGGTCCGGCTCTACGACCTGACCGGGCCGGAGCAGCGATCGATCATGGACAAGAGCTTCTGGGCCCCGGCGCGGGATCACCGCCAGCTCGCGCACCGGATCGCCGACGAGGTGGTCTTCCAGTTCACGGGGGAGCGGGGGATCGCGGGGACGAAGATCGCCTACATCTCCAGGGAGACCGGGACCAAGGAGGTCTACGTGATGGACTACGACGGCTTCAACCGGGGCCGTCTGACCGACCTCCGCAGCATCACCCTGAGCCCGGTCTGGAACCCGCGCGACCTCTCCATCGCCCTGACCTCCTTCTACCAGGGCTATCCCTTCCTCTACCGGGTCTGGCCCTTCGACCGGCGCGTGTCGGCCCCCGAGATCCTGGCGGCCTGGCCGGGGATCAACTCCGCCCCCGCCTGGGCCCCCGACGGGCAGACCATCGCGGTGACCCTCTCCAAGGACGGCAACCCGGAGATCTACGTCGTCAAGGTCGGGACGGCCGACTTCCGGCGGCTGACCAACCATCGCGGGATCGACACGGATCCCACCTGGTCGCCCACGGGCCGGCAGATCGCCTTCGTTTCCGACCGGGCCGGGATCCCGCAAATCTACATCATGGACGCCGAGGGGACCAACGTCCGCCGGCTCACGTACGAGGGAGGGTTCAACACGCAGCCCCGCTGGTCGCCGCGGGGCGACCTGATCGTCTACACCTCCCGCCAGGGAGGGCTCTTCGACCTCTGGGCCATCAACCCCGACGGCTCCAACCCCCGCCGCCTGACGACGGGGCAGCGCGATGACGAGAGCGCGGCCTGGGCCCCCAACGGCCGGCACCTGCTCTTCGCCTCCAACCGGACCGGCCGCTGGCAGCTTCACACCATGCTGGCCGACGGGTCCGAGCAGCAGCAGCTCACCCGGGACCCCGGGGAGGCGATGAATCCGTCGTGGTCGCCGAGGCCGCAGTGAGCAGAGCAGCTCACCCCGAGAGAAAGGAGTGATGGCATGAGCCGTCCGCACCGGCATGCAGTCTTCACCTTCATCCCCCTCCTCCTCGCCGCCGCGCTGCTCGCGGGCTGCCCGAAGAAGCCCGCCACGCCCGCGGCCGGGGCGCCGGGGCCGACGGCGGAGCAGCCGCCCGGAATGGCCCCCGGCGCGCCGGGGACTCCGGGCGCGGTGACGCCCGTTCCGCCGGGCACGGTCGGGACCGCCCCCGGCACCCCGGGAGCCGCGCCGGGCGTCGGCGCCCCCACAACCCCCGGGACCGGTCCGTCGGTCGCCGCCGTCCCGCCCACCGGGGTGACCCCCCCGGCGGGGATGCCGTCCCCGAAGGAGTTCGTCGCGACCGCGGCCCTCCGGAACATCCACTTCGACTTCGACAGGTACGATATCCGCACGATGGACGCCCAGATCCTCCAGGAGAACGCCCGGTGGCTGAAGGCCAACCCCGGGGCGCTGGTCCTGATCGAGGGGCACGCGGACGAACGGGGGACGAACGAGTACAACCTGGCCCTCGGCGAGAGGCGGGCCAAGGCCACCCGCGACTATCTGGTCAGCCTCGGCGTGGAGGGAGGCCGGATCACCATCATCAGCTACGGCGAGGAGCGCCCCTTCTGCGCCGAGCGCCACGAGGGGTGCTGGAGCCAGAACCGCCGGGCGCACTTCCTCATCAAGCAGTAGCCGCCCGCGGTGGCCCGGCCAGTCGAGCGGCGAGGGCGGGGGTGGGGGTGGATCCTGGGGGCCCTCCTCGGGCTGGCGGGATGCGCCGCCCCGGAGCCGCCGGGTCCCCTCCTCCGCGAGGACCTGAGCCGCCTTCAGCTCGACCTGAAGCGCATCGAGCAGACTGTCCAGCGAAGTCAGGCCGAGACCAAGGCCGACCTCCAGCAGCTCGACCTTCAGCTCCGAAAGCAGCTCGGGGAGCTTCAGCCCAGCCTGGCCCAGCTCGCCACCCGCACGGACGAGCTCGGCCGCGAACTGGCCAGGGTCCACGGGAAGCTCGACGAGCTGCGCCACCGCCTCGATGGGCTCGCCCGCCAGCCGGAGGGCCGCCCGGCCCCGTCGGGCGCCGCCCCTCCCCCGCCCGAGCCCTCGGTGCGGCCCCCCGAGCCCCGTGCGGCGCCGCCCGCCCCCGCGGCCCGCGAGGGCGACCTCTACCAGACCGCCTACATCGACTACACCAAGGGCAACTACAAACTAGCCATCGACGGCTTCCAACACCTGCTCCGGCAGTTCCCTGATTCCAACCTCGCCGACGACGCCCAGTACTACGTCGGGGAGGCCCGCTTCAGCATGGCGCGCGAGGCGGCGACGAAGGGCGAGAGTGCCCGGGCGCGGGAGGAGTACGAGCGCGCGGCGCAGGAGTTCCGGCAGGTCCTGATCCGCTACCCCCAGGGGGACAAGGTCAGGACGGCGCTCTACAAGGAGGCCCTGGTCCAGCTCGAGCTGGGCAA
>JACPHL010000030.1 GCA_016188625.1 Candidatus Rokuibacteriota bacterium
CACTATCATCTCACGGAGTCGGCCTCCTGCAAAGACCGTCCCGGCCAATGGGCCCGCGGGCTCGACAGCCCCGGCGCCTGCTTGGTATAGTAGGCGCACTTTGAAGGCCGACGGGTAAACCATGAGGAGGGATGATATGGCGGTGGAGCCCGAGACCCTGAGACGCGTCGCCGGGGAGCTGGCCGCGCTCCCGGTGCCCGAGGAGGACCTCGCCTCGGTCCAGCAGCAGGTGGAGCGGGGCGTGGAGGCCGTGCGCGCCCTCGACGAGCTTGACCTCACCGGGGTCGAGCCTCCGCTCGCCTACCGGGTCGTGTAGACGGGGCCCCCCCGATGCCGGAGCTCCACTGGCTCTCCGTGACCGACCTCGCCCGCCAGATCGCGGCCGGCGCCGTCTCCCCGGTGGAGGTCGTCGAGGCCCATCTCGCGCGGATCGAGGCGCTCGACGGCAAGCTCAAGGCCTTCATCAGTCTCTTCGCGGACCGGGCCCTCGAGGCCGCCAAGGCGGCGGAGGCGACCCTGGCGAAGGGGGAGGCGCCGGGCCCCTTGCATGGGGTCCCCATCGGCCTCAAGGACCTCTACGACGTCCGGGGGGTCCCCACGACCGGGGGCTCGAGCTTCCTCAGGCAGCCGGCGGCCGAGGATGCCACGGTGACGCGCCGTCTCAGGGAGGCGGGGGCGATCGTCCTCGGCAAGCTGAACCTCCACGAGTTCGCCTTCGGCCCGGAGGGGCTCAACGCGACCTACGGCACGGCCTGGAACCCGTGGGATCCGACGACCCACCGGCTCCCGGGCGGGTCGAGCTCCGGCTCCGGGGTGGCGGTGGCGGCCGGGCTCTGCCCCGCGGCGCTGGGCTCGGACACCGGCGGCTCGATCCGCATCCCGGCCGCGCTCTGCGGGATCGTGGGGGTGAAGCCGACCTACGGGCGCGTGAGCCGCGCCGGCGTACTCCCCCTCGCCTGGTCGCTCGACCATGCCGGCCCCATGACCCGGACCGTCGCCGACGCCGCCCTCCTCCTCCGGGTCCTCGCCGGGTACGACCCCGGGGATCCGACCACGAGCGTCCTCCCGGTGGCCGACTACCCGGCGGCGCTGGACGGTCCGGTCAAAGGGCTCCGGGTCGGGCTCCTCCGCGAGTACTTCCTCGAGGCGGCCGACCGCGAGATCCAGGGCCTCGTCGCGGCCGCGGCCGGGGTCCTCGAGGGGCTCGGCTGCGCCGTCGAGGAGGTCCGGCTCCCGCACGCGACGTACACCGCGGCCGCCGCCTATGCCGTCATCACCGCGGAGGCGCTGGCCGTCCACGAGCCGCTCCTCCGGCGCCACGCGGCCGAGTACGCCCCGGACGTCCGCCAGCGCCTCCTCACCGGCCAGTTCCTCCTGGCCACGCAGTACCTCAAGGGCCAGCGGGTCCGTCATCTCCTCCGCCGGGACGTCGAGCAGGCCTTCGAGCGGGTGGACTGTCTCCTCGCCCCCACCGTTCCCATCGCCGCGCCCCCGCTCGAGGGCGGACGGGTCACGGTCAACGGCGAGAGCCGGGACCGCCGCGGCACCCTCCTCCGCCTCACCCGGGGGTTCAACCTGACGGGTCACCCGGCGGTCTCGGTCCCGTGCGGCTTCACCGCCCAGGGTCTGCCCGCCGGCCTGCAACTGGTCGGCCGCCCATTTGACGAGGCCACCATCCTCCGTCTGGCCCACGCCTACGAGCAGGCGACGGCGTGGCATCGCCGCCGCCCGCCGGCAGGATGAGCCTCTCCGGCACGGTCGTCGCCCTCCACCTCTCGGTGGGGTCCCGCGAGCCGCCGCCACCGGTCCCGGAGGTCCGCGCCCTCGCCGACTCCGGCCTCGAGGGGGATCGCCACGCCAGGCCGGGGGGACGGCGCCAGGTCCTCCTGATGGAGGGCGAGGTCCTCCGCGAGCTCGGCCTCGGGCCCGGCGACGTCCGCGAGAACATCACCACCGAGGGGCTCCAGCTCGCAGAGCTGGCACCGGGGACCCGGCTCCGGCTGGGCGGGATGGCCGTGCTCGAGCTGACCGGGTCCTGCCGCCCGTGCGCGCGGATGGACGAGGTCCGGTCCGGGCTGGCCGGGGCCCTGGAGGGGCGCCGCGGGGTCCTGGCGAGGGTCCTCGCCGGGGGGGTGATCCGGGTCGGCGACCCGATCGAGGTCGAGGCGGTCGCCCTGCCGCTCGAGGACGCCCTGGACCTCCACCCCTTCCGTCCCGAGGAGATCGCCTCGGTGGTGGCGGAGTACCTCGCCCAGGCCTCGAGCGCCGGCCTCGGGGAGGTCCGGCTCATCCACGGCCGGGGGCGGGGGATCCAGCGCGCGGTGATCCGCCGGGTGCTGGGCGAGCTCCCCCAGGTCCTCGCCTTCGCCGACGCCCCGCCCGAGCGGGGCGGCTGGGGGGCGACCGTGGTCCGACTCAGGCGGGAGGGCCCGTGAGCGGGGAGACGGCCGCGTGCGGTTGAAGCTCCAGGAGGTGGAGCGGATGCTCGGGGCCGAGCCCGGGAAGTCGCTGGAGGAGGTCCTCGGGGTCTTCGAGGTCTTCGCCTCGGGCTCGCTGACCGACGAGGTCTACGTCCTGGAGGACGTGGCCGGCAAGCGGATCGCCATCGCCCCCAAGGAGTTCAAGGAGCGCCACCGCCCCCCCGCAGGCTAGCCGGGCTCGCGCGCTCCCGACCCTCGGCTCGCGGAGGGGGTGGTCCGCTCCGAGCGCGGGCTTCGCCCGCGCAACGTTAGGGGGGAGGCTCGGAGGGGGGTGGAGCCCCCCTTCGAGCTTACTCCTTGGGGGGCGACTTGATGTTGCGGTAGAGGAAGTCGGCGTCGAGGGGGGTGAGGTCGAACCGCCGGCAGGCCTCGTCGATCAGGCGCGTGCGGTCCGCCTTGGGGTTCTCCTCGAGCTGCTCGTTCACCCACTTGAGGGCCTTCCTCACGCTGGGCTCGCCGAGACCCATCTCGTCAACTCCTCCTTGCCGTGGCGTTCAGCGAGGCCAGCGCCTCGGGGAGGGCCTCCAGGCTGGCCAGCACGAGGTCGGCCTCGGAGAGGTCCTGCCCGCGGGTCGCGGGGCAGGGGATCGCCACGCACGCCATCCCGGCGGCCTTGGCCGCCAGCACGCCGTTCCGCGAGTCCTCCACGGCCAGGCACGCCGCCGGCGCGACGCCGAGCCGCCGGGCCGCGAGGAGGTAGACGTCGGGGGCGGGCTTCCCGCGCAGGAGCTCCTCCCCCGAGACGATGGCGGCGAAGCAGTCGGCGAGCCCGAGGACGTCCAGGGTCGCGTCGATCAGGGGTCGGACGGAGGAGGAGGCCAGGCCGAGGGGGACCCCCTGGACCCGGAGCCGCCGGGGGATCTCGGGGACCCCCGGCAGCGGCCGCGGCTCGGCCCGGATGAGCCGGACCAGGGCGTCGGTCTTCTCCCGGACCAGGGCCTCGGTGCCCGGCTCCAGGTTGTGGATGATCCTGAGGATGCGGAACAGCTCGGCGTCGGTGGCGCCGAAGAACGCCTGGTTGTCGCGCTCGGTGTAGGTGGCGCGGTGGGAGGCGAGGATCTCCCGGACCGCCCGGAAGTGGAGCGGCTCGGAGTCCACCAGGACCCCGTCCATGTCGAAGACGACCGCCACAGGCTGTTCCATGGCGACCCCCGGCCTCCCGCCGCCCCCCAGGAGTGCTTTTTGGGGGGAGGCAGGCCCCGAAGCCTTTCGTCAGCGGCGAAGCCGGACTGGCGAAAGGTGGGCTTCGCCCAGGGCCGTCGGAAGGGGGGCGGAGCCCCCCTCCGAGGCTCCTAGGCCTTCTGGGCCTGCTCCTTCTCGTAGCGGGTCTTGAACTCCTTGTTCAGGTCCTCGATCCCGTCGATGTGCTTGATGGTACTCCAGGCGGCCCGGGCGGCCCCCCGCATGGCGTAGTAGAGCGCCTCCATGATCTCGTCATCGGTGGCACCGGCTTGCTTCGCGGCCGCGAAGCGCGCTGGCACTCAGGAGGTGCAGCCCGCCGCGGCCATGGCCGCCATGGCCACGAGCTGGCGGGTCTTCTCGTCCAGGACCTCTGGGTAGTGAATGCCAGCGAACTCTTTCAGCATCGACGATTCCTCCTGACAGTCAGGTTCGGGTTCGGCCCTCCGGGGCGTCCGGTCCTCCCACCCCGGCAGGCAAGGGTGAAACAGCGCGCAGGTCGCTATCATACCTCCGAAGGCGCGATCCCCCCAAAAATTTCGGACCAGGCCAATTGGCTCTTTACATCGTTGGAATTTTGAGGTAAATGGATGGGTAGGAGCAGATGCCGTGCAGATCCCCCTGGACCGCGCCAGCCCGGTCTCGCTCTCGCGCCAGATCTCGCGCCATCTCGAGCGCCTGATCCAGACCGGGGTCCTCCAGCCAGGTCAAGCTCCCCGCCACCCGGGAGCTGGCCCGGACCCTCGGGGTGAACCGGGCCACGGTCGCCACCGCCTACCAGACCCTGGTGGCGGAGGGGCTGGCCTCCGCCCACGTGGGGCAGGGGACCTTCGTCGCCCGCCGGGACGGGGGTTCGCTGGCCCCGCCGCCGGCCGAGCCGTTCCTCGACTGGGACGGGCACTCCTCCCGGGCCGCCCGCCGCCTGGTGGCCGATACCCGTCGGCGGAGCTCCTTCGACCTCCTGGCCCGCGCCCGTCCGGGTCTCATCTCCTTCGCGGGGGCGATGCCGGACGCGAGCCTCTTCCCCACGGACGCCTTCCGGCAGGTCCTGAACCGGGTCATCAAACGGGAGGGCGCCGCGCTCCTCCAGTACCACGCCGTCAGCGGCTACCCGCCCCTCAAGCGCTTTCTCATGGGCTGGCTCCTAAGGCACGGGATCGAGGCCACGGAGGACGAGATCCTGATCGTCAACGGCTCCCAGCAGGGGCTCGACCTGATCGTCCGGATCCTGCTCGACCCCGGCGACCCGGTGGCGATCGAGCAGCCGACCTACCCCGGGGCGCTCCAGACCCTGGAGGCCTTCCAGGCCCAGCTCCTCACCGTCCCCGTGGGTGAGGCCGGGCTCCGCCCCGAACCCCTGGCCCGGCTCCTCGACCAGCACCGCCCGAAGCTCCTCTACTGCCAGCCGACGGCCCAGACCCCCACCGGGCTCTCGATCCCCCAGGAGGCCCGCCTCGAGCTGATGGCGCTGGCGGCCCGTCGCCGGCTCCCCGTCGTGGAGGACGGGTTCGGGGGGCCGAGCTACCAGGAGACGCCGCCCCCGCCGCTCAAGGCCCTCGATCCCCACGGGCTCGTCATCCACCTCGGGAGCCTGTCCAAGATCCTCTTCCCGGGGTTGCGCCTGGGATGGATCGTGGCGTCCCGGCCGGTGATGGAGCGGCTGCTCGCCCTCAAGCAGCTCTCGGATCTCCACACGAGCGCGCTCCTGCAGGCGGCGGTCTTCCAGTTCTGCCAGCGCCGGCTGCTGGAGCGCCACACCCGGGTGGTCCGGGCCGAGTACGCCCGCCGCCGGGCCGCGCTGCTCGCCGCCCTCGGCCGGCACATGCCGGCGGGGACCTCCTGGACGGTGCCCGACGGCGGGTTCTCGCTCCTGGTCACCCTCCCCGGGCGGGTGGACACCGACGCCCTGCTCCCCGAGGCCGTGGAGCGCGGGGTGGCCTACACCCCCGGGGCCTTCTTCTTCGCCGACGGCAGGGGGGCCTCGACCCTCCGCCTGAGCTTCTCCGGGATCCCGGCCCCCCGGATCGAGGAAGGGGTCCGGCGCCTGGCCGAGACCGCGCGCCCGGCGCTCCGGCGGCGGGCCCCGCGCGCGGTCGGGGAGCGGAGCGAGCTCCCCCTGGTCTAGTGAAACTTCACGAGCTAAAGCAAAGCCGGGCAGGCGGTGTGCCGGGGATGCCCCGCCGGAGCGATGCCTGAAAGGAGGACAGGACGATGGAGATCGGGACGTTGCGGTTGAAGGTCGGCCTCGCGGAGATGCTGAAGGGCGGGGTCATCATGGACGTGACCACGGCGGAGCAGGCCAAGATCGCCGAGGACGCCGGCGCGGTGGCGGTGATGGCCCTCGAGCGGGTCCCGGCGGACATCAGGGCGCAGGGTGGCGTGGCCCGGATGGCCTCGGTCCGGAGGATCAAGGAGATCATGGCCGCGGTCACCATCCCGGTCATGGCCAAGTGCCGGATCGGGCACTTCGCCGAGGCCCAGATCCTGGAGGCCCTGGGGGTGGACTACATCGACGAGTCGGAGGTCCTGACCCCGGCGGACGAGCAGCACCACGTGGACAAGTTCGCCTTCAAGGTCCCCTTCGTCTGCGGGGCCCGCGACCTCGGCGAGGCCCTGCGCCGGATCGGCGAGGGCGCGGCGATGATCCGCACCAAGGGGGAGGCCGGCTCGGGGAACATCGTCGAGGCCGTACGCCACATGCGGAAGGTCACAGGCCACATCAAGCGGCTGACCACGCTGGGGCCCGAGGAGCTGATGCACGAGGCCAAGGAGCTCGGGGCGCCGTACGAGCTGGTCCGCTGGGCGGCCCAGCACGGCCGGGTCCCGGTCCCGAACTTCGCGGCGGGAGGGATCGCCACCCCCGCGGACGCGTCGTTGATGATGCAGCTCGGCGCCGAGGCGGTCTTCGTCGGCTCGGGGATCTTCAAGTCCTCCGATCCGGAGCGGCGCGCGAAGGCGATCGTCCAGGCCACGACCCATTACAAGGACCCCGATGTCCTGGCCCGGGTCTCCGAGGAGCTGGGCGAGGGCGAGGCGATGCGCGGGATCGACACCTCGAAGCTGGCCGAGGAGGAGTTGCTCCAGACGCGGGGGTGGTGAGGCCATGCGGATCGGGGTGCTCGCCTTGCAGGGCGATTTCGCCCTCCACGCGGAGGCCCTCCGGCGGGTCGGCGTCGAAGCCGTGGAGGTGCGCAAGCCCGCCGAGCTCGAGGCCGTGGACGGCCTGATCATCCCGGGCGGGGAGAGCACGACCCTGCTCAAGCTCATGGAGGCCTGGGGGTTCGTCCCCGCGCTGGAGAAGTTCCACGCCCAGGGCCGGCCGATCTTCGGGACCTGCGCCGGGCTCATCGTGCTGGCGCGGGAGGTGCTGAACCCGCCCCAGTTCTCCCTCGGGTTGATCGACGTCACGGTCGAGCGGAACGCCTACGGCCGCCAGCGGGAGTCCTTCGAGACCGAGGGGGAGGCCGCGCTCGGCCGGGAACCCGTGCCGATCAAGATGGTCTTCATCCGCGCCCCCCGCATCCGCCGCGTCGGCCCGGCCGTGACCCCGCTGGCCGGGCACCGGGGCGAGTGCGTGATGGCGCGCGAGGGCTCGGTGCTGGCGGCCGCCTTCCACCCGGAGCTCACCGACGACCCCGCCGTCCACCGCTACTTCGCGGGGATGGTGGAGGCCGCTCACCCCTGCTGACCTGGAGGGACCCATGGCGGCGCCCCCCCGAACCGCGCACCCCTATCACATGTACGACGCCATCCAGGCCCAGCCGGAGGCGATCCGCGCCGTCCTGGCCGCCAACCGCGACGCCGTCCGCGCCGCGGCCGAGCGGCTCCGGGGACTCGACCGGCTCCTCCTGGCCGGGATCGGCACCTCCTGGCACGCCACCCTGGTCGGCGAGCTCCTCCTCGCCACCGTGGGCGGCCTCGGGCAGCGGGTCCGGGCCTTCCACTCCTTCGAGTTCACCCACTACTGGCCGGCCCCCGGCCCTGCGACCGGCGCGATCGTCGTCAGTCACCGGGGGACGAAGCGCTACTCCCTGGAGGCCCTGGACAGGGCCCGCGGGGCCGGCGCGGTCACGGTGGCGGTCACGGGGAAGGGGAGCGGGGACGGGATCAAGATCGCCGACGTCGTCCTCACCACGGTCGAGCAGGAGGCCTCGGCCGCCCACACCATCAGCTACACCGCGGCGATGGCGCTCCTGGCGGCGCTGGCCGCGGAGCTGGGCGGGGGGGCCGTCGCCGAGGTCGAGCGGCTCCCGGACCTGGTGGCGGCGATGCTGGGGCAGGAGCCGGCGGTCCGGGCCCTGGCGGCCCGGTTCCGGGACCGGCGGCGCTACTACTTCGTCGGGGGCGGTCCCAACACCGCGACCGCCTACGAGGCGGCCCTGAAGATGAGCGAGGCGAACCACACCACGGCCCTCGGGTTCAACGCCGAGCAGGTCCTCCACGGCCCCTGGGTCGCCATGGACGCCGAGGATCTGGTCGTCCTCATCGCCCCGCCCGGGCCGGCCTACGAGCGCTGCCTGGCCCTGGCCAGGGTGGCGCAGGCGATCGGGGCGCCGGTCGTCGCCCTCGTGGAGGAGGGGGACCGGGAGATCGCGCCCCTGGCGGCCGCCGTGCTCCCGCTCCCGCGGACGCCCGAGCCGTTGACCCCGATCCCGGCGGTGATCCCGCTCCAGCTCTTCACCTACCACCTGGCCCTCGAGCGGGGCGCCAACCCCGACAGCTTCCGGGCCGAGCATCCGTCCCACGCGCGCGCCCGCGCCGCCTACTCCCTCTGAACCGACTGGAAAGGAGATCGAGATGCCCGCCACCATCCCCGAGGAGTACCGCGACCTGTTCGAGAAGCGCATCTTCCCGCATCTCACCACCGTGATGCCCGACGGGAGCCCCCAGGTGACCCCGGTCTGGTGTGACTTCGACGGGACCTACATCAGGATCAACTCCTCGAAGGGGCGGGTAAAGGACCGGAACATGCGCCGGGACGCGCGCGTGGCCCTGGCCGCGATCGACCCCGACAACCCTTACCGCCACCTCCTCGTGCGCGGGCGCGTCGTGGAGATCACCGAGACCGGCGCCGACGATCACATCGACGCCCTGGCCAAGAAGTACCTGGGCAAGGACCGCTACCCCTACCGCCAGCCCGGCGAGGTCCGGGTCACCTACAGGATCACCCCCGAGCGGGTCCGCGGCGCGGGGTAGATCGCGGCGCCTGACCCTGGCGCGTCCGGACTTCCCTCTTGACCGGACACGGCTCCCGTGGTAGTCAGGGGGACACTGCCGTCAGGGGCGTTCGAGTTCCGCTCGGCCGGGGTCTCTGTCGGCGTGCGTCGGGTGAAGTGGCCTACTCGTAGGGCTTGGGAGGAACAGCGATGCGGTACCTGGCTTCTGCGGTGATCCTGCTCTGTTTGAACCTGCTCAGCTACAGCTCGTGATCGGGAGCGTGATCTTCACGCAGGAGATAGACGGGGTCAGGGTCGCCGTCGAGGCGTCCAACCTGCCCCCCTGGTTCCACGGCTTTCACATCCACGCGGTCGGCAAGTGCGAGCCGCCCTTCACCTCAGCCGGCGGACACTTCAACCCGGCCGGGCGTCCCCACCCGGTCCATGCCGGCGACCTGCCCAATCTCCTTGTGAACGACGGTGGGAAGGCGGCGATGGCGGTCAAGACCGCCCGCTTCGCGGTCAACGACCTGTTCGACGCCGACGGGAGCGCGGTCATCATTCACGCCGATCCCGACAACCACGCCAACAGCCCCAAGCGATACGGGACGCCCGATGATGCCACGCTCGCCACCGGGGATGCCGGGGGCCGGATCGGCTGCGGGGTGATCAGTCGATGAGGGCATAGGGGCGCGGACCCCGGTAGGGACAACTCGTTCCGGACGACCTGCTCACGACCCAGGGGAGGGAGGTCTCCCTCCTCAGAGGCTCCGTGAGACCCCGCCAGACCGGATCCATTCTCCTCATAAGTGACTATATGTGAAGGTGAAATTATCCCTTGACACCGGGCGTGACTGGGTGGGATAGTAGTGGTCAGACCATAATACCGGAATACCGGACCCAGGCGTCGCAACGCGAGCCGGCAGGAGGCACCATGGCGCATCTGATCTGTGAGGTCGTCTATCGCGGGATCTTCCAGAAGAACCTGGCGTCCCGGATCACCCGGGGGATCG
>JACPHL010000272.1 GCA_016188625.1 Candidatus Rokuibacteriota bacterium
GAGGCCCTCCGGATCGCGACCCAGACCGGCCACCTCCTGACTTGGTCCGAGGACCGCCGGGGCGTCCTGGCGCCCGGCTACGCCGCCGACCTGGTGGTCCTGAGCGACGATCCGCTCACCTGCCCGGAGGACCGGATCAGGGAGATCGCCGTGGACCTGACCGTGGTCGGGGGCCGTGTGGTCCACGAGCGGCCCGGGCTATAATCGCCCTATCGGCACGTCACGAACCCTCCAGCCGTTCCAGCCCGATCGCCTCCTCGGGGCGACCTGTCTCCCCGACGGACGGGTCCGCTTCCTGGTCTGGGCCCCCCGGTGCCGGAGCGTCGAGGTGGAGCTCCTCGATGCCTCGCCCCACCGGATCCCGATGGCGCGGCGTGCCGGCGGCTACCACGAGGCGGTGGCGCCGGGCGGCCCGGGCCTCCGCTACTTCTACGTCCTCGACGGCGAGCGCCGCCGCCCGGATCCCGCGGCCCGCGCGCTCCCCGAGGGGGTGCACGGCCCGGCCGAGGTCGTGGACCCGGCCGGCTTCCACTGGACGGACGCCGGCTGGCGCGGGCGGCCCCTCGAGGAGTGCGTGCTCTACGAGCTCCACGTCGGCACCTTCACCCCCGAGGGGACCTTCGCCGCCGTGATCCCCCGGCTCCCCCGGCTCGCGGAGCTCGGCGTCACGGCGATCGAGCTGATGCCGGTGGCGAGCTTCCCCGGGGCCCGGAACTGGGGGTACGATGGGGTGGGGCTGTTCGCGCCCCAGCGGACCTACGGCGGGCCCGCCGGGCTCCAGCTCCTCGTCGATGCCGCCCACGCCCACGGCCTCGCGGTCGTCCTCGACGTGGTCTACAACCACCTGGGCCCGGAGGGGAACTACCTGGCCGAGTTCGGGCCGTACTTCACCGATTGCTACCACACCCCCTGGGGGCCGGCCGTCAACTACGACGGCGGGGAGGCCGCCGGCGCGCGGCGCTTCTTCATCGAGAACGCCGTCCGCTGGGTCGGCGAGTACCACATCGACTCCCTCCGCCTCGACGCCATCCACGGGATCTTCGACGGGAGCCCGGTCCACATCCTCCGGGCGCTGAACACCGCGGTCCAGCGGGTCGCTCGCCGGCTCGGGCGGCGCGTCCCGGTCGTCGCCGAGAGCCCCCTGAACGACCGGCGGGTGATCGATCCCGTGCGGAAGGGGGGGTACGGGCTGGCCGGGCAGTGGAGCGACGACTTCCACCACGCCCTCCACACCCTCCTCACAGGCGAGCGCACCGGGTACTACCTCGACTACGGGCGCCTGGACCAGCTGGCCCGGGCTTACACCGACGGCTTCGTCTACCAGGGCGAGCCCTCGGCCTACCGCGGCGGCCGCCCCCACGGGACCCCGTCGCGGGAGATCCCGGGCGAGAGGTTCGTGGTCTTCGCCCAGAACCACGACCAGGTGGGGAACCGGGCGCGGGGAGAGCGGCTCGGCGCGCTCGTCCCCTTCGAGGCGCTGAAGGTGGCCGCGGCGGCGACGCTCCTCGGGCCGACGATCCCGCTCCTGTTCATGGGGGAGGAGTACGGGGAGCCGGCGCCGTTCCTCTACTTCACCAGCCACGGGGACCCGGGCCTCGGCGAGGCGGTCCGGCGCGGGCGGCGGGAGGAGTTCGCCGCCTTCGGCTGGGCGTGGGAGATCCCGGACCCGCAGGCCCCGGCCACCTTCGAGGCCTCTCGGCTCTGCTGGGAGCTGAAGGAGGCCGAGCCCCACGCCCGGCTCCGGGCCTTCTACCGGACGCTCCTCGGCCTCCGGCGGGAGCACCCGGTGCTGGGACCGGGGGGGAAGCGGGGGGTCGCCGTGGAGCCGGCGGGGGAGCGCGCCCTCGCGGTCTTCCGGCGGAGGGGGAGCGCCCGGGCCTTCTTCCTCCTCAACCTCGGACCGACCCCGGCGACCGTCTGCATCCGGGCGCCGGCCGGGGCCTGGACGCGACTGCTGTCGAGCCGGGAGGAGCGGTTCGGCGGGCCGGGGGTCGCGGGGCCGGAGCGGCTGGTGGCGGGCAGGGGAGGGCGGCTGGGGCTGGAACTCCCGGGGCATTGCGCGGTAGTGTATCTGCGGGAGCCCGGTTCTCCTGCGCGATGATGACCCCGCCGATCATCTACAACCTGTTCCCGACGCTGGTCGGCCCGCCGGAGCGCTGGGTTCCGCACGCCGAGCGCGCCCGGGCCATGGGGTTCACCTGGATCTACGTCAACCCCTGGCACTACCCCGGCTTCTCGGGGAGCCTCTACGCGGTGAAGGAGCCCTGGCGCCTCCACCCGACCCTGGTGGCCCCCGGTCAGGCCGAGGACGACCTCGGCGAGCTCGCGCGGGTGGTGCGTCACCTGCGGGGGATGGGGCTCGGCGCGATGATGGACCTGGTCCTTAACCACGTGGCCAAGGACAGCCCGTTGGTCGAACGGCACCCCGGCTGGTTCCGCCGCCACCCCGACGGCACGCCTGTGAGCCCCTCGGTCGTCGATCCGGACGACCCGCGGAAGGTGACGGTGTGGGGGGACCTGGCCGAGGTGGACAACGCCGGGGCCGAGGACCGGGAACGGCTCTGGCGCTACTGGGAGGACCTCGTCCGCGGGGCGCTCGCGCTGGGGTTCAACGGCTTCCGCTGCGACGCCGCCTACAAGGTCCCGGCCGCGCTCTGGGGCCGGCTCGTCGCGGCGGCGCGCGCGGTCGAGCCCGGGGTCGTCTTCGCGGCGGAGACCCTCGGCTGCGCGGTCCCGGAGGTCAAGGCCCTCCGGGACGCCGGCTTCGACTACCTGTATAATAGCTCCAAGTGGTGGGACTTCCGCGCGCCCTGGTGTCTCCAGCAGCACGAAGAGTTCCGGGCGATCGCCCCGTCCATCGCGTTCCCCGAGTCCCACGACACCGAGCGCCTCGCCCGGGAGAGCGGCGGGAGCCAGGCGGTCCAGCGGCAGCGCTACGCCTTCGCGGCGGCCTTCTCGGCGGGCGTCCAGATCACCATCGGCTATGAGTACGGCTTCCAGCGACGCCTGGACGTGGTCAGGACCCGCCCCGCCGACTGGGAGGCCCCGCGCTTCGACCTCTCGGGGTTCCTCGCGCGGGTCAACGCCCTCAAGGCCCGACACCCCCTGCTGGCCGGCGAGGGGGTCCTGCGGGCGCTCCCGGACCCGGGCGAGGGCGTGGTACTCCTCGCGCGCTGGTCGGACGAGGCCGGCACGCGGCGAGGGCTCATCCTGGTGAACCCCGACCCCGCCCGCGCCCGATCCCTGAGGCTCCCGGCCGAGGCCCGAGGGCGGGGGCTCCGGCTCTATCGGGTCTGTCGGGACGAGGCGCCGGCCCCCGGCGAGGCCATCGCCGCCGGGGACCTCGACCTCGACCCCGCGGAGGTCACGCTCGTGATGGAGCCGCTGCCGTGACGGACGCCCACGCGCTCCTCGCCAGGGTCGTGCGGGCGCTGGCCCGCCCCCGCCGCGCGACCTACCGCCTCCAGCTCGGCCCCGACCTCCGCTTCGAGGAGGTCGCGGCGCTGGCGCCCTACCTGGCGGACCTGGGGGTCAGCGAGGCCTATCTCTCGCCCTGCTTCAAGTCGGGGCCGGAGAGCTCCCACGGCTACGACGTCACCGACCACAACGCCTTCAACCCCGAGGTTGGGACGGAGGCCGCCTTCGACCGGACGGCGGCCGCGCTGGCCGAGCGGGGGCTCGGGGTGCTCCTCGACATCGTCCCCAACCACATGGGGATCGCCGGGGACTCGAACCCGTGGTGGCTCGACGTCCTGGAGAACGGCCCCAGCTCGTCCTACGCGAGCTTCTTCGACATCGACTGGGCCCCGGTGAAGGCCGAGCTGACGGGGAAGGTCCTCCTGCCGATCCTGCCCGACCAGTACGGCCGGGTCCTCGAGGCCCAGGGGCTGCGCCTGGAGTTCGCCGAGGGGGCCTTCTTCGTGCGCTACGGGGAGGCGCGCCTCCCCATCGCCCCGAAGACCTACGCCCTCGTGCTCCGCCACGGGCTCGAGGCCCTCGGCGAGCGGCTCGGGCCCGAGGACCCCCACTTCATGGAGCTCCAGAGCATCCTGACGGCCCTGGATCACCTGCCGCCCCGGACGGAGACCGATCCGGGCCGCCGGGCCGAGCGCTTTCGGGAGAAGGAGATCGTCAAGCGCCGGCTCGCCGCCCTTGTCAAAGAGTCCGAGGAGGTCCGCGCCTTCGTCGAGGAGAACGTGCGGGCCTTCAACGGGACCCCCGGCGAGCCGCGGAGCTTCGACCGCCTCGACGGGCTCCTCTCGGCCCAGGCCTACCGCCTGGCCGACTGGCGGGTGGCCGGCGACGAGATCAACTACCGCCGGTTCTTCGACGTCAACCACCTCGCCGCCATCCGCATGGAGCTCCCCGAGGTCTTCGAGGTCACCCACCGGCTGGTGCTCCGCCTCGTCGGCGAGGGGAAGGTGACGGGCCTCAGGGTGGACCACCCCGACGGGCTCTACGCGCCCGGGGAGTACTTCCGCCGCCTCCAAGAGGGGGCGGTGCGGGAGACGGCCCGGCGCCTTCAGCCGGACCTCGACGAGGCGGGGCTCGAGGCGCTCCTGGCGCGCTACCGGGAGGCCGCGGCGGCGGACCCGGCGGCGCCCTCGGCCCGGCCGCTCTGGATCCTCGCGGAGAAGATCCTCCTCGGCGACGAGCGCCTCCCGGAGTGGTGGCCCGTGGCGGGGACGACCGGGTACGACTTCCTGGCCTCGGCGAACGGGCTCTTCGTGGACCGTGACGCCGCCCGCCCCATGACCTCGACCTACGCCCGGTTCGTCGGGGCGCGCACGGCCATGGCCGACCTCGTCTACGCCACCAAGCGGTTGATCATGCTGACCTCCATGGCCAGCGAGATCAACATGCTCGGCCTCGACCTGGACCGGATCTCGGAGACGAACCGGCTCTCCCGCGACTTCACCCTGAGCAGCCTGGTGCGGGTCCTCCGCGAGGTGATCGCCTGCTTCCCCGTCTACCGGACCTACGTGGGGGACGAACGGCTCGAGGTGAGCCCGCGCGACCGCGCCTACATCGAGATGGCCGTGGCCGAGGCCCGCCGACGCATCCCCACCGTGAACGTCTCCATCTTCGACTTCGTCCGCGACACCCTGCTGCTCCGGCATCTGCCCGAGCTGGGAGCGGAGGAGGGGGGCGCGCGCCGGCACTTCGTGATGCGCTTCCAGCAGACCACCGGCCCGGTCACCGCCAAGGGGGTGGAGGACACCGCCCTCTACCGCTACAACCGCCTGGTCTCCCTGAACGAGGTCGGCGGCGACCCGGCGCGCTTCGGCGAGCCGGTCTCTGCGTTCCACGAGCGGAGCGCCGAGCGCCTGGCCCGTTGGCCCGAGACCCTGCTGGCCACCTCGACCCACGACACCAAGCGGGGCGAGGACGTCCGCGCGCGGATCCACGTCCTCTCGGAGATCCCCCGCGACTGGCGGGCCCAGGTGGGGCGCTGGGGCCGGCTGAATCGGCGGAAGAAGGTCGTGGTCGGTGGCCAGCTCGCCCCGGACCGGAACGAGGAGTACCTGCTCTACCAGACCCTGGTGGGGACCTGGCCGCTCGGCTCGCCGGGCCCCGCGGAGCTGGCCGACTACCGGGCGCGGATCCGGGCCTATATGGAGAAGGCCACCAAGGAGGCCAAGGTCCACACCAGCTGGATCAACCCCAGCGAGGAGTATGACCGCGCGGTCCAGGCCTTCGTGGTGGCGGTCCTGGAGGACACCCCGGGTAACCGCTTCCTCGCCGAGCTGCGGGCCTTCCAGGCCCGGATCGTCCGCTACGGCCTCCTCTACGCCCTCGGGCAGACGGTCCTGAAGATCGCCTCGCCGGGGATCCCCGACCTCTACCAGGGGACCGAGCTCTGGGACTTCAGCCTGGTGGACCCGGACAACCGGCGGCCGGTGGACTACGCGACCCGGCGCGCCCTCCTCGAGAAGCTCAGGGAGCGGATCGCCGCCTCGGGGGGCGACCTGGTCCGGCTGGCCCGGGAGCTGGCGGAGACGCTCGAGGACGGCCGCGTCAAGCTCTACGTGGTCCACCGCGGCCTCGCCGCGCGCCGGGAACTCCCGGGCCTCTTCGCCACCGGCGCCTACCTGCCCATGGAGGCGCAGGGGGAACGGGCGGAGCACGTGATCGCCTTCGCCCGGCAGGCGGGGGACCGGGTGGCCGTCGCGGTGGTGCCGCGCCTGGCGACCCGGCTGGGCAAGGGGCCGGAGGCCCTGCCGCTCGGGGAGGAGGCCTGGGGGGAGAGCTGGCTCCCGCTCCCGACCGGGATCACCGCCCGGCGGTTCGACCACTGCTTCACCGGCGAGCGGCTCGAGCCCCTCGAGCGGGAGGGGCGACCCGTCCTCGGCGGTGAGCTTGACGAGGGAGTAGAACTCTTCGAGCGGGATCTGCCCCGTCTCGTCGAAGCGGCGACCGAGGATCGCCTCGGCCGGC
>JACPHL010000273.1 GCA_016188625.1 Candidatus Rokuibacteriota bacterium
GGGGCGATCCAGAAGGCGCTCCGCGAGACCAACGTCCCCGGGGATCAGCTCATCATGACCTGGGAGGGCGTGAAGTTCGACGAGAACGGCCAGAACACCGGCGTGCGGGCGATCATCCTCCAGCTCCAGGGCGGCCAGTACCACACGGTCTGGCCCTTCGACGTGGCGACGCAGGAGGTGCTCTACCCGATCCCGAAGTGGGCGGAGCGGAAGTAGCCGGCTCGCGGGCGCCTACCCCTCGCGCCGGAGCTCGATCGGCCGGCCCGGCGGGGTCTCGCGGGCGGCGCTCTCCCACTCGGCCTTGCGGCGCGCCAGCTCCTCGCCCCCCACGAGCCCTTTCTCCGCCACGAGCCTCTCCAGGGCGGCGAGCCAGTGCCGGTAGTACGTCGTGCCGGGATCGGGGTCGCCGCGCTCCCGGGCCGCCCTGATCTCCTGCGCCAGCCGGTCGGCCCACTCGCGCCAGGTGAAGCAGCCGGCCTCGTGGAGCTTTACCGCCATCGCGAAGGCCTGGGCCTCCCAGGGCTCCCGGAAGACGGGGCCTTCGTCGTCCCGCGGGATGGCGGGGAGGTCGGCGAGGGTTCGCGGGTCGGGGCGCTCAGGCGGGGTCAAGGTAGTCGTCCCAGAGGTCCACGTACACGCGGTCGCGGGGCGAGGCCTCCGGCCCCCACAGCTCCCGCGCGGCGAAGCGGACGCTGTAGACGTGCTGGGGCTTCCGGCCGAGGCCGGCCGCGTGGGTGTCGGGGAAGATGAAGACCCCGTGGTCGCGGTCCACCACGCCCTGCCGCCCGCGGACGTAGCGGGGGAGGCGGGTGTGGCCCGCCGGGTGGAGGTTCCGCGCCACGACGCGGTCGCCCGCCCTGAACCGGGGCGCCACCGGGTCGTCCAGGCGCGCGGCCCTGCGGTTCCCGAGGAGCCGCGGCACGTCGGCCGCGCGGAGGGCCCCGGGCTCGATGGGCCGAGCCGTCCGGGGCCGTTCGGCGCGGCGGTCCAGCTCCTCCCGGGAGAGGAAGCCGTGCTCGACCAGGAGCGTCTCGAGCCCCCAGAGCCAGCGCTCGTAGTAGCCGGCCGCCAGGTACTCGTGGGGCGGCATCCGCTCCCGCGAGTGGCGCGCCATGTCCAGGCTCCACCGGCCCCAGGCCCCCATCGCCAGGGTGAGGGCGAAGGCCCGCCGCTCCCACTCCGCGTGGAACACGGGCTCGTCCGCCTCGCGCTCGACCGGGCCGAAGCCGTGCATCCCGCCCAGGTCGTGGACGCCGTTCACCCTCGGGCCTCCCGGCGGGCGCGGGCGGGGGGCTGGACCTTGGCCGTTCCGATCATCGCGTCGCGGGTGATCAGGGCCGCCAGCTCCTCCTCGCTCATCCCCTCGGTCCCGGGCGGACGCTCGGGCAGGACCAGGTAGCGCAGCTCGGCCGTCGAGTCCCAGACGCGCACCTCGACCTCCTCCGGCAGCTCGAGCCCGAACTCCCTGAGGACGCCGCGCGGGTCGATGACCGCGCGGGAGCGGTACGGCGCCGACTTGTACCAGACCGGCGGCAGGCCCAGGACGGGCCAGGGGTAGCAGGAGCAGAGCGTGCAGACGACCAGGTTGTGGACGCGGGGCGTGTTCTCCAGGACGACCATATCCTCGCCCTGCCGCCCGATGTACCCCATCCCGGCGATCGCCTCGGTGGCGTCGGCCAGGAGCCGCCGCTTGAACTCCGGGTCCACCCAGGCCCGGGCCACCACCCGGGCGCCGTTCCGCGGCCCGACCCGGCTCTCGTAGGTCTCGATCAGCTCGTCCAGCGCCGCCGGGTCCACCAGCCCCTTCTCGGTGAGGAGCGACTCGAGGGCCTTCACCCGGAGCTGGACGTCGGACAGGGGCGCCCCGTGCGGATGGGCGGTCCCCCCGTGCCCGTGCCCCTGGGGGTGCTGATCGCTCATGGCTCAGGCGAGCAGGACGTGGCGGATCGCGCGCTGCAGCTCGGCCAGGGTGAACGGCTTCACGAGCCCGACGGTGCGGGTCCGGTCGAGGAAGGTCCGGGCCTCCGGGCTCACCGGCTCCTCGATCAGGAAGATCAGCCGGTCGGCGATGGAGGGGTTGAGGGCGTCCAGCTCCCGGTAGAGGCGGATCCCCTCGCGGTCCGGGAGCCGGAAGTCGCTCACGATCACGTCGTAGCTGCCGGTCAGGAGCCGCTGGAGCGCCTCGCCCCCGCTCGCCACGCGCTCGACCCTGTGGCCATCGACGCCCAGCAGCTCCCCGAGCAGGGCGGCGGTCCCGGCGTCGTGCTCGACCACCAGGACCGTCTTCCCCCGGATCGCCGGCCCCTCGTCCTCCGGCCGTGCCCGCCGCCGCCGCTCCACGAGGACCGCCAGCTCCACGGTGAAGGTCGCGCCCTCGCCGGGGCGGCTCTCGACGCCGATCCTCCCGCCGTGGGCCTCGAGGATCCCGCGGGCGATCGCCAGGCCGAGCCCGGTCCCCTCCCCCTCCGGCTTGTTGGTGAAGAACGGGTCGAAGATCCTCGGGAGGTGCTCGGGCGCGATCCCCGGGCCGTCGTCGGCGATCTCGGCGACCACCTGGCCGGCCGGCTCGTCGTAGCGGGTCGCGACCGTCAGGGTCCCATGGCCGTGGGCCCCCCGCATGGCCTGGGCGGCGTTGCGGACGAGGTTGGTGAAGACCTGCTGGAGCTGGTCGGGATCGGCCAGGGTCTCGGGGAGGTCGGGGTCGAGCTTCCGGACGACCGCGACCTGGCTCCGCTGCAGCTCGAAGGCCTCGAGATCGAGGGTCTCCTCGAGGAGCCGGTTCAGGCTGAGCGGCTGGCGGCGGTGGGGCGGCCGCTGCCGCGTGAAGCTCAGGAGGTTGCGGACGAGCCGGGCCATCCGCTCGGCCTGCTGCGTGATCCGGTTGACCCGCTCCAGGGTCTCGGCGGCGAGCGGGGAGCGGCGCAGCAGCTCCGCGGTCCCCAGGATCGCCACCAGGGGGTTCGACAGCTCGTGCGCCAGCCGGGCGATGACCTGCCCGAGGGCGGCGAGCTTCTCGGTCTGGAGGACCTGCGCGTGGAGCCGGGCGCCCTCGGCGACCTGGGCGGCGAGCTTCTCCCGCTCCGCCTGGAGCCGGCGGTGGGCGAGCGCCGCCTCCAGGGTCAGGGGGAGCCTGGTGAGGTAGCCCCGGCGGGTGATCAGGTAGTCGTGCGCGCCCAGCCGGAGGCCCTGGACGGCCGTCGCCTCGTCGGCGATCGCCGCCAGGAGCACCACCGGGGGCGGGGCGGGCGCCGCCCGGAGCCGCTCCAGGAGGGTGAGGGCGCTCCCCTCGCCGAGCCGGCAGGCGAGGAGCAGCAGATCGAACGGCTCGGTCTCGAGCCGCCGGAGCGAGTCGGCCACGCCGCTCGCCGCCTCGACGGCGAGGTGGGGGGCCCGGCGCCTCAGCTCCCGGCGCAGCCGCTCCGCGTCCCTCGGTGTGGAGGGGAGGTAGAGGACCCGGAACGACGCGGGGTTCTCGGGCTGGCTCAGCGCGCCCTCCTGCCGAGGCCTCCGCTCACGGCGGCCAGGACGAGGCCCGCCCGGGAGATGGCCCGGACGCCCCTGGAGAGCCGACCGCGTTCGTCGTGAGGGATCTCACGGGTAAGTCGAAGTCCCCTCAGCCGATCTATCGCATTTAACGATCGAAAGGCGCTCCGAGTCAAGAACGAAGGTTCTTCCCACTTTCGACGGGGCGACGGGGCCTCGCCGCCGGGGGTTCCCGCCGAGCCCGTTGAGCGAGCCGGAACCCCCGGCGGGAGGCCACATTGAGGCGTTTTGACAGCTCCGGCGCTTTTCGCTACCCTCGTGCCATCATGGGCCGCATCGGGGTGGACGTCGGCGGGACCTTCACCGACCTCGTCGCCTGCGACGACGCCGGGCGGACCCTCGCGGCGCTGAAGGTCCCCACGACCCCGGACGCCCCGGCCCGCGCCGTCCTGGAGGGGCCCCGGGCCCTCGGCCCCGGCCGCGGGGCGATCGCCCACGGGACGACCATCGTCACCAACGCCATCGTCGAGGGGCGGGGGGCGGTGACGGCGCTGATCACCACCCGGGGCTTCCGCGACGTCCTGGAGATCGCCCGCCAGAGCCGGGCCGACCTCTACCGCCTCGACACCCCCCCGAAGCCGCCCCCCCTCATCCCCCGCCGCCTGCGGTTCGAGGTCACCGAGCGGGTGGCCGCGGACGGCCGGGTCCTCGTCCCCCTGGCCGAGGCGGAGCTGCCCGCCCTGATCGAGGCGCTCCGGGCGGCTGGGGTGGAGGCCGTCGCCGTCTGCCTCCTCCACAGCTACGCGGCCCCTGGCCACGAGACGAGGCTCGCCGAGGCCCTGCGCGGGGCCTTCCCCTACGTCTCGGCTTCCCACGAGATCAACGCCGAGTTCCGCGAGTACGAGCGGACGGCGACCACCGCCCTGAACGCCATGGTGATGCCGCTGGCGGACCGCTACCTGGCCGACCTCGAGGCCTCCCTGGCCCGCGAGTCGGCCGGCGGCCCGCTCCGGCTCCTCCAGTCGAACGGGGCGATGATGTCGGCCGAGGCCGCCCGCCGTCGTCCGCTGGCGATGGCGGTCTCGGGGCCGGCCGGGGGGGTGGCGGCCTCGGCGCACCTGGCGCGCTCCCTCGGGCTCCGGCATGCCATCGCCTTCGACATGGGGGGGACGACCACCGACGTCTGCCTCATCGCCGACGGCGTGGCCCAGACCCTCCCCCAGCGGCGGCTCGGCGGCCATCCGGTCCGGTTTCCCTCGGTCGCCGTGGAGTCGATCGGGGCGGGCGGGGGGTCGCTCATCTGGCTCGACCCGGCCGGGGCGCTCAGGGTGGGGCCCAGGAGCGCGGGGGCCCGCCCGGGCCCGGCGTGCTACGGGCTCGGCGGCGAGGCGCCGACGGTCACCGATGCCCACCTGGTCGCCGGCCGGCTCCGGCCGGATGCCATCCTCGGCGGTTCGATCCGGGTCCAGCGCGCCCTCGCGGAGGCGGCGCTCGGGCCGGTCGCAAGCCGGCTCGGGCTCGGCCTCGCCGAGGCGGCCGCGGGGGCCCTCGAGGTGGCCGACGCGGCGATGCGCCGGGCGATCCGCCTCATCTCGGTCCAGCGCGGCTTCGACCTCCGCGAGTTCGCCCTCA
>JACPHL010000277.1 GCA_016188625.1 Candidatus Rokuibacteriota bacterium
CACCACGCCGAGGTTGTTCTCCGTGCTCTTCCACACAGCCCCGGGATAGCCGAAGATCCCCCCGTCCCCGCTGTCCTGGAGGCTGA
Organism: Candidatus Rokuibacteriota bacterium; assembly: GCA_016188625.1. Lineage (GTDB taxonomy): Bacteria > Methylomirabilota > Methylomirabilia > Rokubacteriales > JACPHL01 > JACPHL01. The sequence continues at coordinate 87 of JACPHL010000277.1, forward strand.
GGAGGAACTCGGCGATCCCTTCGGCCAGGTGGGTGTAGGTGGGGTCGCCCGAGACCTGGAAGTAGAGGTTGATCGCGTGGAGTAGATAGGCGTTGGCGCCCGCATACAACCGACCATCTGGGCGGCCATCGCTCGCGTGATAGCGATGGACGAACCCGCCTCCCGGTTCCGGGCCGACCAGCCGGAAGGCATCCAAAATCCTCGCCGCGGAGGCCAGGTCTTTGCCCACAACGAACGCCGCCACCGCGAGGGCGTTGTCATAGGTGTACGAGTCGTCGGTCTTGTCCTCGACGTACGAGTCGATGAACCCCACGGGGCCGATCTGGCCCCGCAGGAACTCGAGCGCGGCCTCCGGACCCGGGGGGGGTGCCGGGGCGGGCGCCGGTTTGCCCGCCCACGCGGGCCCGGCCACGATCGCGCTCGCCCAGGCCGAAGCGATCACGATCATGATCGCGGCCGCCTTCTGCGCCGTGCCCACGAGGTCGCCTCGAGCACGGAAGGAGCGTCTGTGAGCCCGGACGAGGGGCATCCCTGCCTCCAGCGGGCCGAATGATTCGCTGTGAAGGTCGAGGGTAGGCTAGGCGGGATTGGGCCCGGGTGTCAAGCGTTATGTGAGGGCGGGGACGATCTCGCGGGCGAAGAGCTCGAGGTGCCGCATCTCGTCGAAGACGGGGTTCAGCAGGAGGAGGTCCGCCCCGGCCGCCCGGACCTCCCGCAACCCCTCGAGGCAGGCCCGGACATCCCCCACGATCGCCACGCGGTCGGCGAGGGGCGGGTTGCCGTAGAAGCGGCCGCACCACTCCCGGAGTCGGGCCAGGGCCCGCTCCCGGTCCGGGTCCACCGCGAGGTAGACGCGCTTGCCGATCGTGAAGGTGGACGGATCCCGTTTCGTCTCCGCCAGGTAGCGGCGTACGTGGGCGGCCTGCTCCTTGAACTCGGCCGTCGAGGAGGAGCCGGCCCCCATGAAGCCGTCCCCCAGCTCCACCGCCCGCCGCAGCGCGGCCGGCTGCCTGGCGCCGAACCAGATCGGGGGGTGCGGCCGCTGGACCGGCTTGGGCTCCATCGCCGCGTTCTCGAGCGTCCAGAACTCCCCCCGGAAGGTGACCCGCTCCTCGCTCCACAGCCGCTTCATGAGCTCGAGCCCTTCGACGAGGCGGCGCGTCCGGCCCTCGGCCGACAGCCCGAAGGCGGGGTAGATGCGGGGGTTGCCCCCGAGCCCGATCCCGACGATCAGCCGACCGCCGCTCAACTGATCCACGCTCCCCAGGGCCTTCGCCAGCTGCACCGGGCTCCTGAGCGGGGTGAGCAGGACCGCCGAGCCGAGCCGGAGCCTCCGGGTCACCGCGGCCGCGTAGCCGAGCAGGGTGACCGGCTCCAGGCTGGCCGCCTGGCCGAGGATCTGCTCCATCACCCAGGCGCTGTGAAAGCCCAAGGCCTCCGCCCGGGTCAGGAACGCCTGGAGGAAGGCGGCATCCACGGGCAGGCGGTCCCAGACCTGGGGGATGGCGATGGCGAAGCTCGGCGGGCGGGTGGCGACAGGAAGAGGCGGGTGGCTCATCGGCACCCCACGACAGGTGGTCTACTGAGTCGGAACGGCACTAGGCGAAGTTCGGGACGATGCGCTTGGCGATGAGGTCGATCTGTCCGGGGTCGTCCGTGACCGGCCCCAGCACGAGGTACTGGAGCCCGGCCCCCACCAGATCGGCGATCCGGGCGTTGAGCCGGTCGATGCTCCCGATCATGTAGCACTCCTGGAGGTGCTCCCAGGAGCGGTGCGTCCCCATGACGCGCAGGAACGGCTCCCGCGAGCGCTCCACAGCCTCCTGATGGCTCGAGGTCTCGACCAGGTGGATGAAGTTGCAGTGCCCGAAGGTGACGGACCCGGGGTCTTTCCCGATGAGTCGGGCGTGCGCCTGGATCTCCCCCCAGTCCCGCTTCACCCACTCCTGGGTCCCGGAGCACCGCGAGAGCCAGTTTCCGGCCCGCACGATGCGGTCGAGGACGGTCTTGGCGATGATCGGGACGTCGTGCTCGCCGGGGTCCGGGATCCGCGAGCCGCCCGAGACCCAGACCTCGGGCAGCCGCGGCGGCCGCGGGTCGATGGTGACATCCTCGAACCGGTAGTAGCGGCCGTGGTAGCTGACGTTGGGCCGGCTGAGGAGCAGGGTCACGGCCTCGAGCAGCTCGTCGGTCCGGCGGCCGCGCTCCTCGATCCGGGAGCCGGTGACCTCGAACTCGCGCGCGTACCAGCCCGGACCGATCCCGAAGATGTACCGCCCCTCGGCGAGATGGCAGAGGGTCGCGATCTCCTTGGCCAGCATGACGGGGTGCCGGACGGGCAGGACGAGGATGCCCGTGGCCAGCCGCACCCGCCGGGTCAGGGCCGCGGCGTAGCTCAGCACGTTGAGCGGCTCGAGCCACGCCACCCCGTAGAGCCCGGGGGCGGAAAGGAGGTGGTCGATGACCCAGATGTCGAGACCGTGCTCCTCGCACTTCCTGATACCCTCCTTGAGCCGCCGGACGTGCTCGGGTCCCGCGTCCGCCCAGGCGTAGGTCGGCAGCCACATCCCGAACTTCAGCGTCATGCCGGTGCCCTCCCGATCCTCCGGGGCCTTCCGCTACCTGGCTTCGCCCAGCTGCTCGGCCACCCGGGAGAAGAACTGGTCCACCATCATCTTGGCCACGCCGCCGAGCATCCGCTGGCCCACCCCGGCGATGAGGCCGCCGATCTGGACGTCGGCCGAGTAGGCGACCCGCGTGCGGCCCTCGAGCTCGGCCAGCTCCATGGTGGCCTCGCCCTTGACGAAGCCGGGGCTCCCGCTCCCCTCCACCGCCATCTTGTAGCGCGCGGGGGGCTGGAGGTCGGAGAGCCGCACCTTCCCCTCGAAGGTGCCCTTCACGGCCGCGACCCCGACCTTCATGGTGGCCTTGTACTCGTCCTGGCCGATCGCCTCGAGCTTCTCGCAGCCCGGGATCGCCCGGGAGAGCCGCTCGGGATCGAGGAGGGTCTCCCACACGCGATCGCGGGGCGCCGGCAGTTCGTAGCTACCTTCGATCCTCATACAGGACCTCCCGCCCGATCCGATGCGGGCATGACGCCGCCCGGGATGGTTGCTCGGACCTCCGACTCGCGAGGTGCGCCTGATCCCGCTCGGGATGACGAGCCATCCAGAATGTATGGACGGACCCCGGGCGAGTCAAGGGGAAAGTCGCTGCGCCTTGCGCGCGGCGATCGGCTAGAGTATCCTCGAAGGGTCCTCGGGGAGCGCCCGCCGCGGCCGACGGGGGGCGGCCGGCCGAGGGCAGGGGAGACGACCATGGGGCTCGCGGGCCAGGTGGCCATCATCGGGACCGGGACGGTCAAGTTCGGGGAGAACTTCCACCAGTCCTACACCGACATGGTCTACGAGGCCGGGACCGCCGCCATGGCTGACGCCGGCGTGGAGCCCGGCCGGATCCAGGCGGGCTGGCTCGGGACCTACGAGCCGCTCCTCTACGGCTACGAGGGGAACGCCGGGACCTTCGTCGGGGACACCCTGAACCTCCTCCCCATCCCCATCACCCGGGTGGCCGCCTACTGCGCCTCGGGGATGGAGGCGGTCCGCAACGCGGCCCTGGCGGTGGCCTCGGGGGAGTACGACCTCGTCCTGGCGGTGGGGGCGGAGAAGATGCGGGAGGTCCCCTCGCGGGGGAGCCTGGTGACCCAGGCGGTGGAGCGGGGGCACCCGGTCCTCTGCAAGGGGCGGACGCCCCCCGGGATGTTCGCCCTCCTGGCCACCCGTTACTTCAAGGAGTACGGGATCGACGAGGAGGCCCTCGGCCACGTGGCCGTGAAGAACCACTTCCACGGGAGCCTCAACCCGAAGGCCCACTTCCAGAAGCCGATCACCCTCGAGCAGCACGCCCGCGCCCCAAAGGTCGCCGAGCCGCTCGGGCTCTACGACTGCTGCCCGACCACCGACGGGGCGGCGGCGTGCATCCTCACCCGCGCCGACCTCGCCCCCCGCTTCACCGACCGCTACGTCCTGATCCGGGGGATCGCCTACAGCGTCGCCGCCGGCTACTGGAACACCCAGTTCGACCCCGCCTGGGACTTCACGAGCTTCCGCTCCACGCGCGAGGCGGCGGCCGCGGCGTACCGGATGGCCGGAGTCAGGGACCCGTTCAAGGAGATCGACGTGGCCGAGTGCCACGACTGCTTCACCATCACCGAGATCATCAACTACGAGGACCTCGGCCTCTGCCGCCCCGGCGAGGGGGCCAAGCTCGCCGTGGGGGGCGTGACCAGGCTCGGCGGCGACCTCCCGGTCAACACCTCGGGTGGCCTCAAGTCCTGCGGCCACCCAGTGGGGGCGTCCGGGGTCCGGATGATCAACAACATCGTGGATCAGCTCCTCGGGCGCGCCGGCCGGATGCAGGTCAAGGACGCCCGGACCGGCCTGGCCCACACCCTGGGCGGCCCCGGGGCGGTGGCGTGCGTGGCGGTCCTCTCCCAGCCCTGAGCCGGGCGCGCCCGGCACTCCTGCTGGTCCTGGTTGTCCTCCTCGTCGGCCCGCCGGCCGCCCCTTTCCGGATCCGAGACGGGTGATCCAGCGTGACCGGCCCGGAGACGGCTCTCGACGCGCTGGACGGCTTGCTCGAGCGGGCCGCCGAGCTGATCGCGCGGGCGCGCCGGCTCGTGGTCTTCACCGGCGCCGGCGTCTCCACCGAGTCCGGGATCCCGGACTTCCGGAGCCCCTCGGGGATCTGGGCGCGCTACGACCCCCTGGAGCTCTCCTACCAGAACTTCATCGCCTCCGAGGAGGGGCGGCGCAAGTACTGGCAGCTCGGCCGCGAGCTCTACGCCACGGTCCGCGGCGCCCGCCCCAACCCCGCCCACCTCGCCATCGCGGAGCTGGAGCGGCTCGGGTTCCTTCAGTGCGTGATCACCCAGAACATCGACAACCTCCACCAGAAGGCGGGGACGAGCCCCGAGCGGGTGATCGAGCTCCACGGCAACGCCACCCGGGCGCGCTGCCTGGCCTGCGGGGAGCCCTACACCCGGGACGAGATCCAGGCGCGCCTCGAAGCGGGCGAGGAGGTCCCGGCCTGCCGCTGCGGCGGGATCATCAAGCCCCACACCATCCTGTTCGGCGAGGCGATGCCGCTCCTCGAGACGCTCGAGGCGGAGCGCCGCGCGCGGGCCGCCGACTGCTTCCTCGTGGTCGGCTCGTCCCTGGTCGTCTACCCCGCCGCGTACATGCCCCTCTACGCCAAGGAGGCCGGTGCCCGTCTGATCATCGTCAACCTCACCTCCACCCCCCTCGACGAGCACGCGGACGTCAGGATCCCCGGGAAGGCCGGCGAGGTGATGGCCGGCCTCCTGGCGCGGGTCCGGGCCCGGCTCGTCCGCTGACCGGCCGCGCCCCGTGGTCCCCACCGCGGTCGATCGCGCGAACGGCCTCGAGCTGACGCGCCAGACCCTCCTCGGCTGGGCCCGGGCCTACGACCGCGGATACCGCTGGGCCCGGGCCGAGCGCGAGATCAAGCGCGTGCTCCGCCGTCGGCGCCTCGCGGGGCACCCGTACCTGTCGCGGCGCCTCTTCGCCGTCCTGGCCGAGTGGAAGACCCCGCGGATCCGGGGGCGGATCGCCAGGAACTCCGCCGCGGCCATCCGCCGGGCGACGGGCGCCGCGTTCGCGGCGCGCGACGACGCCGCGCGCCTCCGGGCCCTGCTCGCCCTGGATGGGGTCGGCCTCCCCGTGGCGTCGGTGATCCTCCACTTCGCCTTCCCGGGCCGCTACCCGATCCTCGACGCCTACGTGAGGACGGCCCTCCGCGCCCTCGGCCGGCTGCCCCGGGCGCCCGTGGCCTCGCCCGCGGGCTGGCCCGCCTACTGCACGGTCCTGCGCGTCCTGGCCCGCGAGCATCGGGTGTCGCTCCGGACCCTCGACAAGGCGCTCTGGACGCTGGGGCGGGAGCTGGCGCGAGACCCCCGGGGCCCCCGGAGGGCCCGGTGACGATCGCGCGGCGCGACCCGGAGGGCGTGAGGGCGCGGATCCAGGAGGTCCTCGGAGGCCGGACCCGGCTCGTGGTGGATCCGGGCGATCTCATCCCCGCGGCCGTCCTGATCCCCCTCGTGGTCAGGGGTGGCGAGCTCTTCATCGTCTTCGCCAAGCGCACCGAGGTCGTCGCCCACCACAAGGGCCAGTTCTCCTTCCCGGGCGGGATCGTGGAGACCGACGACGGCTCGCGCCCCGAGACGGCGCTCCGCGAGGCCCGGGAGGAGATTGGCCTCGACCCGGCGGCGGTGGAGATCCTGGGGGAGCTGGACGACACCGAGACCCGGGCGACCCCCTTCGTGATCACGCCCGTCGTCGGCCTGGTGCGCGAGCCGGGGCCGTATCGGGTGGACGGCCGCGAGATCGAGCGCGTCCTCGAGGTGCCGCTGCGAGCGCTGCTGGACCCGTCGCGGGTCCGCGAGGAGCTATGGGAGCGGGGTGGCCAGCTCCAGACGATCTACTTCTACGACTACGAGGGCGATGTCATCTGGGGGGCGACCGCCCGGATCCTCAAGCAGTTCCTGGAACTGGTCTTCCCGGGCGGCGAGACCGGCTAGGGATAGCCAAGTAGGCCTTTGGGGAGTCTACCCCCCCGGCAGGCCCCAAAGCCTTTCGCCAGCGGCGAAGCCGGACTGGCGAAAGGTGGGCTTTGCCCAGGGCCGTCGGAAGGGGGGCAGAGCCCCCCTCCGAGTTAAAGGGCCCTGAGGAAGTCTCTTCGGGTTCCAGGGGCTTGCGCCCGGGGCCTGCCCTTCGGGACCTTGCGGCCTCGACTGACCGGCGTCCTGTCCTGGGTGATCCCTCCGACGCTTGGGCCGGTGTCCGAACTCCTCAGGGCTACTCTATCGCTAACACGACTCCGAAAGGCTGTCAAGGCCCGAGGCGTCGGGGCAGCGGGTCGGTCCTGGGTCCGGAGCGAGGAGCCCGTGCTACAATCCCGCCGTGCGCGCCCCCGTCCACCTCTCGGTCAAGACCACTCTCCAGGTGCCCCCGGGCGTCCTGTGGGCCTTCCTCGCGGACACCGACCGGATCAATCGTGCCGTGGGCATCCCCCGCGTCCGGTTTCTTCCCGATCCCGATCCAGGCAGGAAGGGTCATTACCAGGCCGAGATCCGCCTTTGGGGGTGGCGATGGGCCTATGAGGAGTTCCCCTTCGACTGGGTGGAGGGCCGCTACTACCACGTCCTGCGGCGATTCCGGACAGGCCCGCTCGGGGAGGTGAGCGCGGGGGTCCGCCTGACCCCTACCGCCGGCGGCGCCACCCTCGAGGTGTTCGCCACGGTGGTGCCGCGGCACCGGGGCCTGATCCACGCGACCCAGCTCGAGGTCCGCCTCGCGGCCCTCCGGGCGTTCCCAATCCCCGAGCCCCTCATCGCGGGCCTCCAGCGGCACCTCCTCACCGCGGGGGACCTCGAGGTGGTGCGCATGCGCCCGTTCGAGGTGGCCGACCGGTGGGGCGAGGACCGGACCCAGGTCCTGCGCCTCTTCCTCTTCGCGACCAAGGCGGGCCTGCTCGACCTGAGCTGGACCGTCCTCTGCCCCCACTGCCGCGCCGTGAGCGCCGAGGCGCCCGCGCTTTCCCGGGTGCGCGCCGAGGCCCACTGCGCCACCTGCCAGGCCCGGTTCGCGGCGGACCTGGCCGCCTCCGTGGAGGTGCGATTCACGGTGAACCCGGCGGTCCGCCTCGCCCGCCACGAGACCTACTGCATCGGGGGGCCGGCCAACGCGCCCCAGATCGTGGTCCAGTGGCGCCTGGGGCCGGGCGAGCGACGGCGAGAGGCGCTGGCGTTGAGGCCGGGGGCGGTGCGAATCCGCTGCTTCCAGGCCGCGGGGCTCGTGCCGCTCCTGGTGACCGAGGGGGCGGGGGAGCCCGACGCGGTCCGGGTCAGCTGCGAGCAGGACGGGCTGCGCGTCGAGGGCCGGCGGCTCCGAGCGGGAGCGGCGGCGCTGGAGGCCGTCAACGCGCTCGACCGGGAGGCCCTCCTCGTGGTGGAGCGCGAGACCTGGCGCGAGGGCGCCGCAACGGCGGCCCTGGTCACCTCCCTGCAGGACTTCAGGGATCTCTTCCCCGCGGAGGCCGTCGCCCCGGGGGAGGAGCTCGGGATCGCCAGCCTGGCCGTGCTGTTCACCGACCTCCGGAACTCCACGGCGTTGTACCAGCAGATCGGCGACCCCAGGGCCTTCGCCTTCGTGAAGAACCACTTCCGCTACGCCATGGAGTCCGTGGCGAGGCATCGGGGCGGGGTGGTCAAGACGATGGGCGATGCCGTCATGGCCGCCTTTCCGAGCGCCCGGGACGCGCTCGAGGCGGCCGCGGAGATGCAGGCGCGCTGGGGGGAGTTCCGTCGGGGCCACGGGGACTATTCCGGTCTCTGCCTCAAGATCGGCGTTCATCAGGGCCCCGCGATCGCGATCAACAATGAGGGCCGGCTCGATTACTTCGGCGCGACCATCAACATGGCCGCCCGCGTCCAGCAGCGGGCGCAGGGGCTCGACGTGGTGTTCACCGAGGCGGTCCGGCGGGACCCGGAGGTGGACGCCTACCTGAAGGCGGCCAACTGGCGGTGCGAGGTCCTGACCGTCTCCCTCAAGGGGATCGAAGGGGAGCAGACCCTCTACCAGATCTGGCCGACCGGGAGACCCGGCGGCTCACCCTGAGGCCGGGCCCGGGGAGGAGGTCCCGCCGCGGAACGAGGGCGGTCCGCAGGGGTTCCCTCAGGGCCACCAGAGGTAGAGGAACTTCGGGCCGGCGAGGATGAGCCGCGCCAGGTCCGCGGCCGAGAGGGTCGGCGGGGCGGGCTCGGCCGCCGAGTAGATGGTGGCGCGGTACTGCTTGGGGCGGTGGTACATGACGACCCGGGCCGCGCCGAGCCCCGCGGCCTCGCGCGCCGCACCTACCGCCTCGTCGAGGTAGCCCACGGCGTCCACCAGCCCGGCCGCGTGGGCCTCGGCCGCGGTGAGGATCCGCCCGTCGGCCAGCGCCCGGACCCGCGCCTCGGGGAGCTTCCGCTCCCGGGCGATGAGGCCGACGAAGCGGGCGTGGAGCTGGTCGATGACGGACTGGAAGATGGCGTGCTCCTCGGGCGACAGCGCCCGGAAGGGGGCGCCCATGTCCTTCTTCTCCCCCGACTTGATGGCCGTGGGGGTCACGCCGATCTTCTGGAGGAGCCCCTCGGCGTTCACGGTCAGCATGAGCACGCCGATGGAGCCGGTGATGGCGGTCGGGTGGGCGACGATCCGGTCGGCCGCCAGGGCCACGTAGTACCCGCCCGAGGCCCCCACGTCCAGGAGGGCGGCGACCACCGGGACCCTGCGGGTCGTCTTGAACCGGACGATCTCGCGGTAGAGGATGTCCGAGGCCGTGACGGTCCCGCCCGGGCTGTTGATCCGGAGGACCAGGGCCTTCACGCGGTCATCGAGAGCCGCCTTCTCCAGCTCCTCGCGGACGCGCGCCAGCAGCGGGACCCGGGGCCGCCCCTCGAGGGTCAGGAGCGGCTCCTCGGCGAAGACCCCGGAGAGGTCGAGGAGCAGGATCTTCTCGCGCCCCGCCCCCTCCACGGTCTTCTCCTCCAGGGGCCTGATCCGCGGGGTGAGGTCGATGGAGAGGGCGCACCCGGCGAGGAGGAGCGGCAAGACCAGCAGGCTCCGCAGGATCGGGCTCATCGGCTTCCAGTATAACGTATAATGCGGCCCATGACCCAGCCCCTGGGCGACCTCCGCATCATCGACCTCTCGCGCATCGTGGCTGGGCCGCTCGCCACGCAGATCTTCGGGGACTACGGGGCCGAGGTCATCAAGATCGAGCAGCCCGGCGTCGGCGACGACTGCCGGCAGTGGGCGCCGCCGGTCGCCCCCGACGGCCAGGCCACCTACTTCTTCGCCGTCAACCGGAACAAGAAGGGCGTGACCCTCAACCTGAAGCACCCCGAGGGGCAGGCGATCCTCAAGGCGCTCGTCGCCCGGGCCGACGTCCTCGTCGAGAACTTCAAGCCGGGGACCATGGAGGAGCTGGGGCTCGGCGACGAGACCCTCCGGGCCGTCAACCCCCGGCTCATCTACTGCGCCATCTCGGGCTTCGGCGCGACCGGCCCCTACCGGGAGCGGGCGGGCTACGACGCCATGCTGCAGGGATTCACCGGCCTCATGTCCATCACCGGGGAGCCCGATGGCCCGCCGGTCAAGGCGGGCGTGGCGCTCATCGACGTCATCACCGCCCTCTTCGCCCACGGGGCGATCCTGGCGGCCCTCCACGCCCGGGAGCGGACGGGGCAGGGGCAGAAGGTGGAGCTCTCCCTGATGGAGTGCGGGATCGCCGCCCTCATCAACGCGGCCACCGGCTACCTGATCGGCGGCGAGGTCCAGGGGCGGTGGGGGAGCGCTCACCCGTCGCTGGTCCCGTACCAGGCCTTCCGGGCCCGCGATGACTACCTGATGGTCGGGGCGGGGAACGAGCGGCTCTGGCGGGCCTTCTGCCGGGTCCTGGGGGCGCCGGAGTGGGCCGACGACCCCCGCTACGACGGGAACGCCAGGCGCGTCGCCCACCGGGAGGAGCTGGTCCGGCTCATCGAGGAGCGGCTGGCCGGCCGGGACCGCGACGACTGGGTCGCCGCCTTCGCGGCCGCCGGCCTCCCGGCCGGGCCGATCAACGACGTCGCCCAGGTCTTCGAGGATCCCCAGGTCCGCCACCGCGGGATGGTCGAGGAGGTCGAGCACCCGAGCGCCGGGCGGATCCGGCTCGTGGGGATCCCGGTCAAGTTCTCCGGGACCCCCGCCACGATCCGGTCGGCGCCCCCCCTCCTCGGCGAGCACACCGACGAGGTCCTCGGCACGCTCCTCGGCTACTCCGCCGAGACGTGCGCCCGCCTCCGCGCCGACGGCGTGATCTGAAGACCTCGGAGGGGGGCAGGGTCTTCGGGAGACCGTGTGGGTGAGGCCGGCCGCCGGGGGTTCCCGCTCGCTCAGCCGGGCTCCCTAGTGGCCGTAGCTAGCTCGGGCGGGGCTCCGCGCGACCCCCCATCCCCCTGAGGGGGAGTACGTCCCGGGCCCGACCGGAGGTCAGCGGTGCCGGGCCGGCGCGCTTCGCCCCGCCCTGCGCTGCGCACGGCCACACGGCTCGCCCGGAATTCGCTCGCCGGGAACCCCCGGCAGGGCCCTCTCACCCAAGAGCCTGAGGTTACTTCGGGGCGGCGAGGGGAGGGATCTCCGCCCGCCGCCGGGCGCGGGCCGTCAGGGCCTCCCGGGCGTCGAGCCAGAGCGAGTAGACGACGGGGATCAGGACGAGGGTGAAGAGGGTGGAGAGGGTGAGCCCGCCCAACACCGCCGAGCCGAGTCCCCGGTAGAGCTCCGACCCCGCGCCCCGAGCGACGACCAGGGGGAGCATCCCGAGCACCGTGGTGGTGGTCGTGATGAAGATCGGGCGGATCCGGGTCCGGACCGACTCCAGGATCGCCTCCTGCGCCGGCCGCCCCGCCTGCATGAAGTTCAGGGCCTGGTGGACGATGAGGATGGCGTTGTTGACGACGATCCCCGCCAGGATGATGAACCCCAGCATCGTCACCGAGTCCATCTTGATGGTCGGCTCGGTCAGGTGGGCGAGCCGGACGGCCAGGACCCCGCCCGTGGCCGCCAGGGGGACCGTGAAGAGGATGACCAGGGGGGTGGCCCAGGACTCGAAGAGGGAGGCCATCAGGAGGTAGATCACCACCAGGGCCAGGAGGAACGACCACTTGAGGGCGTTCCAGGCCTCGACCAGGTCCTTGGCGTGGCCGGTCACGTTGATGGCGTAGCCGAGCGGGAGGGTCTGCCGCACCGGATCCACCACGCGAGACTCCACCAGCCGCACCGCCGCCTCCAGCGGGACCTCGTCGCGGATGTTGGCGGTGAGCTTGATGGCGCGGTCGAGATCCACGTGCTCCACCTTGGTCGGCCCGAGCTCGGGCCGCACCTCGGCGATGTCGGCGAGCTTGATCGGCCGGCCGGCCCGGGTGAAGAGGACCGTCTCGGCGAGGTCCTGGGTCCGGAGCGCCCGGTCCGCCGAGCTCCTGAGCCGGATGTCCCGCTCCTTCCCGCGTTCCCGGAAGGCCCCGGCCAGGGTGCCCCCCACCAGCGTCTCCACCACCTCGCCGACCTCCGAGACCGAGAGCCCGAGGGCGGCCGCCCGGTCCCGATCCACCATCACCTGCAGCTCGGGGTTCCCCCACTCGAAGCTCGTGTTGACGAAGTTCAGCTCCGGGAGGCCGCGGAGGCCGGCCTCGATCGTCTCGGCGGTCCGCCGGATCGTCTCCAGGTCCGCGCCCTTGACGTCGATGTCGATGTTGGTCCCGCCGAAGAACGCTCCCCGGCGGCGAAAGAGCGGGGACTGGGTGATGAAGACGGCCTGGGGGCCTGGGACGCCCACCGCCAGCCGCCGCATCTCCGCCAGCACCCGGCGCATCCCCAGGAGGTCGGCGTGCTCGGGCTTGACCAGGGCCCCCATGATGGGGGCCTCGATCCGGACCACGCCGAAGAGGCGCTGGATCCCGGGGATGTCCATGAAGCGGCGCTCCAGCTCCTTGATGATCGCTTCCTTCTGGTCGGTGTTGAACCCCGGCGGCGTTCGGACCACCACGAAGATGAGGTTGCGGTTCCCCTGGGGGAGGTAGTCGATGGGCGGCGCCAGGAGGTAGCTCGCCGCGAGCGCCAGGGCGACGATGCCGGTCGCGGTGGCCAGCCGGCGGAGCAGTCCGCGGCGGAGCCACGCGAGCAGGCCCACCACCGCGGCCACGAACCCCGCCCCGAACCGGTCCAGGGCGGCCGACGGACGGGCCAGCCAGCGCGGGCCGGCGCGCCGGTTCACTGCCAGGAGCCGCGCCGAGAGCATCGGGATCACGGTGAGGGCGACGAGCAGGGAGAGGGCCACCGCGAAGGAGATGGCGATGGCGATGTCGCGGAAGAGCTGCCCGGCCTCCTGCTGGACGAAGAGGACCGGGACGAAGACCGCGATGGTAGTCAGGGAGGAGGCCAGGATCGCCCCCCAGACCTCGCGGGCGCCGTCCAGGGCCGCCCGCATCTTCCCCTTCCCCAGCTCCCGCTGGCGGAAGATGTTCTCCAGGACCACCACGGCGTTGTCCACCACCATCCCCGCGGCGAAGGCCAGGCCGGCCAGGGTGATGATGTTGAGGCTCCGGCCGAGCGCGGCCAGGAACACGAAGGTGGTGACGAGGGCGATCGGGATGGTGGTGGCGATGATGAGCACGCTGGAGGGGCTCCGGAGGAATAGGAGGAGGGCGGCGACGGCGAGAGCGACCCCGTAGTAGACGTTGGTGGTGACCTGGCGCACGGAGTCGTGGAGGTAGTCGGTCTCGTCGTAGACCTGGATCAGCCGGATCCCCTTGTCGCGGTAGGTCTGGTTGAGGTAGGCGATCGCCTCCTCGACCCCCTTCATCACCTCGAGGGTGTTGGCGCCGGTCCGCCGGAGGACCCCCAGCCCGAGGGCCGGCTTGCCCATCTGCCGGACCGCGAAGTCCCGATCCTCGTGGCCGAAGCGGACCCGGGCGATGTCGGCCAGGTAGACCGGGTTCCCCCGGTCCTGGCGGACGATGATGCGCTCGAGCTGGCCGAGGTCGGTGAACTGCCCGAGGGTCCGGACCGCGTAGCGGCGCTTCCCCTCCTCGAGGCTGCCGCCCTTGATGTTCCGATTCTCCCGGACGATCGCCTCGTGGACCTCGGCGACGGAGATCCCGCGGGCCGTCAGCGCGGCGAGGTCGAGGAGGACGTGGACCTCGCGGGCCTGGCCGCCGAATCGCCAGACCGCCCCCACCCCCTCCACGCGCTCGAGGCGGGGAGCGATGACGTCCTCCACCTCCTCCCAGACCTCGTTGAGGTCCCGCCCGGTCTCCACGATGATCCAGGCGATGGGGCTCTCCTCGTCGGTGTTGACCGCCCGGATCACCGGCCGCTTGGCCTCCACCGGGACGTCGCGAACCTGGTCCAGCTTCTCGGAGACCTCGAGGCGGGCCACGTCCTTGTTGACCCCCCAGTCGAAGCTGAGGACGATCCGCCCCTTCCCCTCGATGGAGGACGAGGTGATCTCCCGGAGGTTCTCCACGGCGTTGAGCTTCTCCTCCTGGCGGTCCACGACCTCCTGCTCCACCTCGAGGGGGGCGGCGCCGGAGTAGTCGGTCTCGACCGTGATCTCGGGCCGGTCCACCGTGGGGATCATCTGGAGGGGGAGGCGGAGGAGGGAGATCCCGCCGAAGAGGAGGGCGAGGATGACCCCGACCAGGACCGTGACCGGGTAGCGGACGCAGAACTCGATCAGCTTCACGGCCGGCCCCCGGCCGGGTTCTGGACGACCTTCTCGACCTTCGCCCCGTCCTGGAGGGTCTCGTTGCCGAGGACGATGACCTCCTGGCCGGGGGCCAGGGCGTGGTCGAGGACCTCGATCAGCTCGCCCTGGGTCTGGCCGGTCCGGACCTGGCGGAGCCGGGCCACGCCGTCCTGGATCACGAAGACCCCGACCGTCGCTCCGCGTCGGACCACGGCGTCCTTGGGGACGAAGACGGCCTTGCGGCTCCCGCCCAGCTCGAGGCTCACCCGGGCGAACATCCCGCTCTTCAGGAGGGCCTCGGGGTTGGCGATCCGGACCTTCACCGGGAAGGCGCGGCTCTGGGGGTCGGCCTGGGGGACGATCTGGGCCACCTCGCCCCGGAAGGTCCGGCCCGGGTAGGCGTCCAGGGTCACCCGGGCCGGGCCGCCCAGGCGGAGCTGGCCGATCTCCCGCTCGTTCACGGGCCCGACGACGTAGACCGGCTCGAGGCTGATGAGGTCCGCGATCGGAGCGCCGGGTCCGACCCAGGCCCCGACCTCGACCCGCTTTCTGACCAGGAACCCGGTGAGGGGGGCGACGATCCTCATCCGGACCAGCTCGTCCTCCACCCGCTCGATCACCGCCTGGGCCCGCTGGTACTCGGCCTCGGCCTGGGCGATCTCCTCGGGGCGGGGACCGGCCTCGAGGAGCCGCAGGCGCTCCCGGGCCTGGCGGACCTCGGCGCGGGTGGCCTCGACCTCCCCTTGGCGCGCCCCGGCCTCGAGGAGCGCCAGCCGCTCGCGGGCGGCGTGCTCCCGAGCCCGGCCGACTTCGTGCGCCTGCCAGGCCCGGTCCCGCTCCTGGGCGGCGATCAGCCCCTGGGCGAGGAGCTGCTCCATGCGCTGGAGCTCGCGCTCGGCCAGGACCCGCGTCGCCTCCGCCGCCGCCACCTCGTGCCGGACCTGCTCCAGCTCCTGGGGCCGCGCCCCGGCCAGGAGGTCCCGCAGCCGGGCCTCGGCCCGGGCCACGGCCTGGCGGGCCTCGTCGATCTCCTCCTGCCGGTAGCCCCGGGCCAGCTTCTCCCACTCCTGGCGGGCCTTCGCCGCCAGGGCGCGGACCTCCTGGAGCGCCAGCTCCTTCGGGACGCGGTCCAGCTCGGCCAGGACCGTCCGCCCCTGGACGACCCGCTCGCCCTC
>JACPHL010000278.1 GCA_016188625.1 Candidatus Rokuibacteriota bacterium
GGCGACGCCATCGGCAACCACGTCCGCGCGCTCCGACGCCTCCTCCGGGAGTGGGGGTATGCTTCCGAGATCTTCGCCCAGCACATCCACCCGCGCCTCAAAGGGGAGGCGCGCTTCTACCAGCACTACCGGGCCGTCTCTGAACCGCGGAATATCCTCCTCTTCCACTTCTCCCTCGCCTCGGAGGTGACCGGGTTCGTCGCGGGTCTCTCCGACAAAAAGGTCCTCATCTACCACAACATCACCCCTGCCGAGTATTTCGTCGGGGTCAACGCCCGCGTGGCCGACCACTGCCGGCGGGGCCGGTTCGATCTGGGGCGGCTGGCCGGCGCGATGGACCTGGCCCTGGGGGTCTCGGAGTTCAACCGCCAGGAGCTCGAGGCCGCCGGCTATACGCGCACCGGCGTGCTCCCCGTGCTGGTGGACTGGTCGGATTACGGCCATCGACCGGTGGCGGAGCTGGAGCAGGCGTACGCGGGGCGGACCGTGCTCCTCTCGGTCGGACGGATCGCCCCCAACAAGCGGATCGAGGAGCTGATCAAAGCCTTCTGCTTCTACCGCCGCCTCGACCCCACGGCCCGGCTCGTCGTGGTCGGCACCTCGGTGGACATGGAGGGGTACCTCGCCGGCTGCCGGAAGCTGGCCGTCGAGCTCGGGGTGGCGGACGGCGTGACCTTCACCGGACTCTGCACGTACTACCGGCTGGCATCCTGCTACCTCTGCCTCTCCGAGCACGAGGGGTTCTGCGTGCCGCTCCTCGAGGCGATGCACTTCGACGTCCCGGTCGTCGCCTATGCCGCCGCGGGGGTCCCCGGGACCCTCGGGGGTGCCGGGATCCTCCTGCCCGAGAAGGACTTTCCGGCGATCGCCGAGCTGATCCGCCATCTCCTGACCTCGCCCGCGCTCCTCAAGGAGGTCCTGGCCGGGCAGCGGGAGCGCCTCAGGGCCTTCGAGCCGGCCGCGGTCGGCCAGATGCTCAAGGGCTACCTTGCCGAGCTGGAACTCCGGTGAAGCGGCTCGCCTTCGTCGTCCAGCGCTACGGCCCCGAGATCGACGGCGGGGCCGAGCACCAGGCCCGTCGGGTCGCCGAGGCCCTGGCGTCGGATTACGAGATCGAGGTCCTCACCACCTGCGCCCGCGACTACCTCACCTGGCGGAACGTCTACCCACCGGGCACCGAACCCTTGAACGGCGTCCGCGTCCGCCGCTTCGCGGTGAGCCGGCCGCGTCGGGTGCGGGCCTTCGGCCGGTTCGCCGACCGGCTCTACGCGAGGCCCCACACCCCCTTCGAGGAGGTCGAGTGGATCCGCCGCCAGGGGCCGCTGGCCCTCGGGCTCCTCGACTGGATCCGGGCGCGCGAGGCCGACTACCACGGCTTCGTCTTCTTCACCTACCTCTACCTCCCCACGCTCCTGGGCCTCCCGCTGGTCCCCTGGAAGGCGGTCCTGGTCCCCACGGCCCACGACGAGCCGCCGATGGCGCTGGACGTCTTCCGCCCCCTGTTCCACCTGCCGCGGGGGATCATCTACAACGCCGAGGAGGAGCGGGCCTTCATCCAGGGACGCTTCCACAACGAGCGGGTCCCCTCGGCGGTCATCGGGGCCGGGGTGGATCCCGCCCCGGCGGCCGAGCCGGAGCGGTTCCGGGCCCGCTACGGCCTCGACGGGCCGTTCCTGCTCTACGTCGGCCGGGTCGATGTCCAGAAGGGGTGCCGCGAGCTGGTGGAGGCCTTCCTCGGCTGGCGGGAGGCGACGGGCCAACCGGTCCGCCTGGTCCTGATGGGCACGATCGCCATGCGCCTCCCCCGACACCCCGCCCTCCTCGCCCTCGGCTACCGGCCCGCGGAGGAGAAGTGGGACGCCATGGCCGCCGCGACCGCCCTGGTGGTCCCCTCGCCCCACGAGAGCCTCTCGTTCGTGGCGCTGGAGGCCTGGTCGCTGGGCGTCCCGGTCCTGGCCACGGCGCGCTCCCCGGTGCTGGTCGGCCACGTCACCCGGAGCGGCGGGGGGCTCCTCTACGATGGTCCCGAGGAGTTTGGCGGCCAACTCTCGATCCTGCTGGCGGATGAGGGGGTGCGGAAGAAGTGTGGGGAGCGAGGGCGCGCCTACGTCGAGGCTCACTTCCGCTGGCCCCCCCTGATCGAGCGGTACCGGCGCTTCCTCGAGGAGGTGCTGAGCGGTGGCCGGTAGGCGCCCGTATACCACCAGGAGGACCTGCCGCGTGTGCGGGTCGGGGGGGCTCGCGAAGGTCTTCTCACTGGGGGACCTCTGCGTCTCGGACTTCCTGGCGAGCCCGGCCGACCCCGCCATCAAGGCCCCGCTGGAGCTGGTCCTGTGTGAGCACTGCACACTGCTCCAGCTGAGGCACACCGCCCCCCAGGAGATCCTGTACGCGCGCCACTACTGGTATCGGTCGGGCGTGACGGAGACGATGCGGAGGGCGCTCAGGGACATCACCGACAGCATCGAGCAGCTCGTCCCGCTGAAGCCGAACGACATCGTCCTGGACATCGGGGCCAACGACGGGACCCTGCTAGCGGCGTACAGTTCGAAGGACCTCCGGCGGGTGGGGTGCGAGCCGGCCAACAACCTGGTCCCCCTGCTGCGCGAGGTCACGCCCCTCGTCATCCACGACTTCTGGAACTACGCGGCCTTCGAGCGGCTGTTCCCCGGCGAGCGGGCCCGGGTGATCACCGCCATCGGGATGTTCTACGACATGGAGGACCCGAACGCCTTCATCGCGGACGCCGCCCGGGCCCTGGCCGACGAGGGCGTCTTCGTGGCCCAGCTCATGTGCCTCCGGCCGATGCTGGAGAAGAACGACGTCGGGAACATCTGCCACGAGCACCTGGAGTACTACTCCCTGGAGTCGCTCCAGCACCTGTTCGAGCGGAACGGGCTCGAGATCTTCCGGCTCGAGGAGAACGACGTCAACGGCGGCAGCTATCGCCTCTACGCGCGGCGATACCGATCCGGCAGCATCCCGCTCCGCGACAACTTCAGCAAACTGGACTACCTCGCC
>JACPHL010000285.1:0-28381 GCA_016188625.1 Candidatus Rokuibacteriota bacterium
ACCAGGAGGGCGAAGGAGAAGTCCCGGAGGACCTCCCCCCCGAAGAGGTACAGGACCACAAGGACCAGGAAGACCGTCAGGGAGGTGAGGAGGGTGCGGGAGAGGGTCTGGTTGATGCTGGCGTTGATGACGTCGGCCAGGGTCTGGCCCTTGCGGATCCCCTTCCCCCGGTTCTCGCGGATCCGGTCGAAGACCACGATCGTGTCGTTGATGGAGTAGCCCACGATGGTGAGGAGGGCGGCCAGGACCGGGAGGTTCAGCTCACGGCCGGTCAGGGAGAAGGCCCCGAGGGTCACCAGGACGTCGTGGAGGAGGGCGACGACCGCGGTCACCCCGCCCTTGAAGTCGAAGCGGATGGCGGTGTAGATCAGGATCCCCACGATCCCCCAGGCGACCGCCTGGAGGGCCTGGAGCTGGAGGTCCCGCCCCACCTGGGGCCCGACGAACTCGAGGCGCCGGACCTCGAAGCCGGGCAGGCCCTGGCCCTGGAGCGCCCCCGTCACCCGCTGGGAGATCTCTTCCAGTTCCCCCCCCGCCGCGACGCGGATGAGGTACTCCTGCGGGTCCCCGAACTGCTGGATCACGCTCTCCCCCAGCTGGACCCCGGCCAGCGCCGCGCGGATCGCCTCCACCCGGACCGGCTCGGCGAAGCGGAGCTGGACGAGGGTCCCCCCGGCGAAGTCGATCCCGTAGCGGAGCCCGACCCCGGGCATGAGGATGGAGCCGACCCCCACCACGATGAAGACGGCGGAGAGGAGGTAGGCCCAGCGCCGCTTGCCGATGAAGTCGTAGTTGGTGTCGCCGAGGATCCGGAACATGGGCCTCCCCTAGATGCTGAGGGTCTGGAGCCGGCGGCGCCGGGTGTAGATGAGGTCGAAGACCAGCCGGGTGAAGAACACGGCGGTGAACAGGCTGGCCGCGATCCCGATGGTGAGCGTGACCGCGAACCCCTTCACGGGGCCGGTCCCGAACTGGTAGAGGATCACCGCCGCCACCAGGACCGTGACGTGGGTGTCGATGACCGTCCGGAAGGCCCGCTGGAAGCCGGCCTCGATCGCCGCGCGCACGGTCTTGCCGGCCCGGAACTCCTCCCGGATCCGCTCGAAGATGAGGATGTTGGTGTCCACGGCCATCCCGATGGTCAGGACGACCCCGGCGATCCCGGGCAGGGTCAGGGTCGCGCGGAAGCCGGCCATGACCGCGAGGAGGATCAGGAGGTTCAGGAGCAGGGCCACGTCGGCGACGAGGCCCGAGAGCCGGTAGTAGACGAGCATGAAGGCGATCACGGCCAGCCCCCCGGCGAGGGTCGAGATGACCCCCTTCCGGATGGAGTCGGCCCCGAGGGAGGGCCCCACGGTCCGCTCCTCGAGGATGGTGACGGGCGCCGGCAGCGCCCCGGCCCGGAGGACGATGGCGAGGTCGCGGGCCTCCTCCGGGGTGAAGCCGCCCGTGATCTGGGCCTGCCCCCCCGGGATCCGCTCCCGGATCACCGGGGCGGAGTGGACGTTGCCGTCCAGGACGATGGCCAGCCGGCGCCCGACGTTGGCCTCCGTCAGCTCGCCGAAGACCCTGGCGCCCTTCCTGTTGAACTCGACGGAGACGTAGGGCTCCCCGGAGTCCGAGATCCTGACCTCGGCGGTGGAGAGGAGGTCGCCGGTCAGGAGGGTCGGCCGCTTGACGACGTACGGGGCCCGCCGCTCACGGCCCGTCTTGCGGTCCACCTCCCGCTGCCAGAGGATCTCGTCCCCGGGCGGCGGGCCCTCGCGGAGGGCCTTGTCCACGTCCGCGGCCTCGTCCACGAGCTTGAACTCCAGGAGCGCCGTCTTCCCGATGAGGGCCTTGGCGCGCTCCGGGTCCTGGATCCCCGGGAGCTGGACGAGGATGCGGTTCTCCCCCTGCCGCTGGAGGGTCGGCTCGGCGACACCGAACTCGTCCACCCGGTTGCGGATGGTCTCGAGCCCCTGCCGCACCGCCAGGTCGCGGAGGCGGTTGGCCTCCCGCTCCCGCATGAGTAGCACGAACCGGCCCGCGGCCTGGTCGGCCGTGGTCCGCTCGAAGTCGGCGAGGTCGGCGACCTGGGTGAGCGCCGCCTGGGCATCGCCCCACTGCCCGGGGTTCGCGAGGGTGAGGGTGATCCCGGTCGCCCCCTGGCGCGCCAGGGCGGCGACGGCGATCCCCCTCCGGTCGAGGGCGCTCCGGAGGTCGGTGACGTTCCGCTCCACCCGGTTCTCCGGCGCCTTGTCCGCGTCCACCCCGAGGACGAGGTGGATGCCGCCCTGGAGGTCCAGCCCGAGGTTGATGGTCTCCCGCGGCGGGTAGAGGTACCACACCGAGCCGACGATGACCGCCACGACGACGGCGATCCGGAGCCAGAGGTATTTCCGCATGCGCCCTCCTCGGCGCCCGCCGGAGGCGGAGCGACCGTGTCGTCAGGCGGAGTCCTTCCCCTCGCCCCCGGGGGTCCGCACGCCCCCGATGGCGCTCCGGAGGCACTCCACCTTGACCTGATCGGCGATCCTCAGCACCACGGTGTCCTCGTTGAGGCCCACGATGGTCCCGAGGAGACCGCCGTTGGTGAAGACCCGATCGCCCTTCTTGAGGGTCCTGAGCATCCGCTCCCGCTCCCGCTTCTGCTTCTGCTGGGGCCGGATGAGCAGGAAGTAGAAGATGGCGAAGATGGAGGCCAGGAAGAGGATCTGGGTCAGCGCGGCTCCGCCCCCGGCCCCCGGGGACTGGGCGGACGCGTAAGCGAGGTCGATCACGGCACTTCCTCCCTTGCATCAGGCACGCCCGCCGGCACGTCCTCCGGGGCGGCGTACGCCTCGAGGACCCCTCGGCGGAGCGCCTCGAAGGTCCCGGCCGCGATCGCCTCCCGCAGCCGGGCCATGAGGTCGAGGTAGAAGGTCAGGTTGTGGAGCGTGTTGAGCCGGTAGGCGAGGAGCTCCCGGGCCAGGAAGAGGTGGCGGAGGTAGGCCCGCGAGAGGCGCCGGCAGCCGTAGCAGCGACAGGCCTCGTCCACCGGCCGGGGATCCCGGGCGTGGCGGGCGTGCCGGATCCCGAGCGGCCCCTGCCGGGTGAAGAGCTGGCCCGTCCGGGCGTGCCGGGTCGGGAGCACGCAGTCGAAGAGGTCGATCCCGCGCGCCACGGCCTCCACGAGGTCGGCCGGCCGGCCGACGCCCATGAGGTAGCGGGGCCGGTCGGCGGGGAGGAGGCCCGCCGTGAACTCGGTGAGGTCGTAGAGGAGCCCGGACGGCTCGCCGACCGCGAACCCGCCCAGGGCGTAGCCGTCGAAGCCGAGGGCGGCGGTCTCCTCCACCGCCCACCGCCGGAGGTCCTCGTAGGCCCCGCCCTGCACGATCCCGAACAGGGCCTGCCCTCCGGCCGGGCGGGCGCGGTGGGCCGCCAGAGCGCGCCGGGCCCAGCGGAGCGTCCGCTCGGCGGAGGCGGCGGTCGCCTCGCGGCTCGCCGGGTACGGGAAGCACTCGTCGAGGGCATGGATGATGTCGCCGCCGAGGGCGTGCTGGACCTCGATGGCCAGCTCGGGGGTGAGGAGGTGCTCGGCCCCGCCGTCCAGGTGCGAGCGGAACCAGACCCCTTCCTCGCGGATCCGGCGGAGCCCGGCCAGGCTGAAGACCTGATAGCCGCCCGAGTCGGTCAGGAGCGGGCCGCCCCGGCCCATGAAGCGGTGGAGCCCGCCGAGCTCCCGGATCAGGGCGTGGCCCGGGCGGAGGTAGAGGTGATAGGTGTTGGCCAGGACGAGCCGGGCCCCCACCTCCCGGAGGTCGTCCGGGGTGAGCCCCTTCACCGTCCCCTGGGTCCCGACCGGCATGAAGGCCGGGGTCTCCACCACCCCGTGCGGCGTCAGAAGCCGGCCCAGGCGGGCCCGGGTGAGGGCGTCCGTCGTGAGGAGCTCGAAGCGGACCGCGGCCATGGCCCTCACAGGATCAGCATGGCGTCGCCGTAGGAGTAGAAGCGGTAGCCCCGGGCCACGGCGTGGGCGTAGGCGGCCAGGACCCGCTCCCGCCCCGCGAAGGCGGCGACGAGGAGGAGGAGGGAGGAGCGGGGGAGGTGGAAGTTCGTGAGGAGGCCGGCGAGGACGCGGAAGCGGAAGCCCGGCGCGATGAAGAGCTCCGTCCACCCGGCCCGCGCCGCGACGCTCGACCCGGCCGCGGCCGATTCCAGGGCGCGGGCCGTGGTCGTCCCCACGGCGATGACCCGGCGGCCCTCGCCCTTGGCGCGCGTGAGGGCCCGGGCGGTCGCCTCGGGGACCTCGAAGGCCTCGGCCTCGAGGCGGTGGGCCTCCGCCTGGCGGGTCCTGATCGGGCGGAAGCTCCCCGGCCCGACGTGGAGGGTGACCCGGTGGAGCTCAACCCCCTGCCGGGCCAGGCGCTCGAGGAGGGCGGGGGTGAAGTGGAGCCCGGCGGTCGGGGCGGCGACGGCCCCGTCGCGGGCGGCGTAGACGGTCTGGTAGCGGGCCCAGTCCTCCCCCTCCGGCTTCCGGTAGCGGCGGATGTAGGGCGGCAGCGGCGGGAGCCCCCAGCGGAGGAGGAGGTCCCGGGCCGGGCCCGGCCACTCCACGGCCAGCTCGCGGCGACCGGCCTCCCCCTCGGCCGTGACGGTGGCGCGGACCAGCCCGTCGGCCAGGAGGAGCGCCGTCCCCCGCCGGCAGCGGCGCCCCGGGCGCGCGAGGGCCTCCCAGCGCCCGGGCGCGAGCTCGCGGAGGAAGAGGAGCTCGACCTCGCGGTCGCACCCGTCAAGCCGCCCGAAGAGCCGGGCGGGGAGGACGCGGGTGTCGTTGACGACCAGGCAGTCGCCGGGGCGGAGGAGCTCGGGGAGGTCCCGGACGGTGAGGTCCCGGAGTCGCCCCGAGGCCCGCGGGAGGAGCAGGAGGCGGGCCCGATCCCGCGGCTCCACCGGCTCCTGGGCGATCCGCTCAGGGGGGAGGTGGTACTCGAAGGGCGCGAGCTCCACGGTTCCCCTCACCCGACCCTGGCTCCCAGCTCGACCGGGGCATCCGGCGCCAGGAGCACCACCTCGCCGTCCTTCGTGTAGGCCCCGAGGACCAGGACCTCGGAGACGAACGGCCCGACCTGCTTGGGCGGGAAGTTCACCACGCAGACCACCTGCCGGCCCACCAGCTCCTCGGGGCGGTAGCGGTCGGTGACCCGGGCGCTCGAGGGCTTCTGCCCCAGGGGGCCGAAGTCGATCCAGAGCCGGTAGGCCGGCCGGCGCGCCTCGGGGAACGGCTCGGCCCGCACCACGCGGCCGACCCGGATGTCGAGCTTCTCGAAGTCGCTCCAGAGCGCCATCGCTCACCCCCGCCGCTCGAGGGTGGTGCCCGGGTAGTAGAACTCCAGGATCTCCCGGAAGGAGTAGCCGCGCTCGGCCATCCCCTTGGCCCCGTACTGGGAGAGCCCGACCCCGTGCCCCCACCCGCGCCCCTCGAACCGGACCTGGCGACCGTTCAGGGCGACCGTGAAGAGGGTGCTCTTGAGCACGTTCGGACCGAGCAGTCGCCGGAAGTC
The DNA here is from genome assembly GCA_016188625.1 of Candidatus Rokuibacteriota bacterium. Taxonomy (GTDB): domain Bacteria; phylum Methylomirabilota; class Methylomirabilia; order Rokubacteriales; family JACPHL01; genus JACPHL01. Next base: position 5,526 of record JACPHL010000285.1, read on the forward strand.
CGTCCCCGCGAGCACGACGGCGCCGCGGCTCCCGCGGACGGCCAGCTGGACCACCCGGAACGAGGGGCTCCGCTCGATCACCTCGAGGGCGGTGACCTCGCCGAGCTCGAGCCCGCCCTTCCGCAAGAGATCCCGGAGCGTCGCCAGGGGCAGGGCGAGGGTCCAGGCGGAGTGGGGCGAGTCCGCCGAGAACTCGCACCGCACCCCGGGGAGCGGCGGGAGCTCGCCGGCGAAGACGGCCTGGGGCGGCTCGGTCCACCCGCCCGACTCGGCGTGGTAGAAGCTCGGGAACGGCTCGCCCCGCCAGGTCAGGATGGCCCCCCGCGTCTCCCGGACCGCGATCCAGATCGGCGAGCCGTCCGGGACCCGGCCGTGGTACTCCTGGGAGGCGGTCGCCCCGACCAAGAGGTGGAAGGACCGGCTGCCGTTCCGCCGCTGGTGGTAGACCGTGTAGGTCCGCGCAGCCACCGCCTGGGCCTTGAGGGTCTCCAGCGGCCAGGTCTCCGGGACCTCGCCCCGGAGGGTCCCGGCCACGTACACCTCCAGGTCGAGCTCGTTCACCACCAGGAGCGCCGCGCCCTGGCGGACGACCTCGACGGCGCCGGGGTACTCCCGGCCGCCGAGCCCGAGGGCGCCGCTGCGCGGCTCGAGGCGGACGGCCTCGAGCTCGATCCGTCGCGAGCCGACCTCGAGCCCCCGCCGCCAGGGGGCGATCCGCACCGGCTCGCCGGGCGGGACGGCGAGGAGCGGCCGCCGCCCGAGGTCGAGGACCACGAGCCCGTGCCGGCCGGTGACCTCCACGCGCTCCGCCGCCTCGTGGAGGGCGACGCGGATCGGCTCCGCCGCCCACGCCACCGTGGGGAGGGCCAGGCAGGCCGCCAGGAGCCAGGGGACCGGGCTCACTGGTCCACCTTGGGGGGGAGCGGCGTCGCTCCGCCCCCAAGCCCCCCCCACCGCCCGGGTCCGCGGTGAGGTGGCGACAGGAAGAGGCGGGTGGCTCATCGCCGGAAGAAGAGGGAGAGCGCCAGGGTGAGGAGGAGGCTCACCAGGACCGAGGTCGTGATCGGGAAGTAGAGGCTCCAATTCCCGCGCCGGATGTAGAGGTCGCCCGGGAGCCGGCCCGCCCAGGGGATCTTCCCGCCAGCCCCCCCGACGAGCATGAGGAGCCCCCCGACCACGATCAGGAGGACGCCGAAGCCGACCAGGAGCTTGCCGAGCTCGGACAACCCCCCACCTCACAGCTGGAGCTGCACCGGCCCCTGCCCCCGGTAGCCCAGGTGCCGGTAGGCCTGGGGGGTGGCCTTGCGCCCGCTCGGGGAACGGACCAGGAAGCCGATCTTGAGCAGGAAGGGCTCCACCATCTCCGCCAGCGTCCCCGCCTCGTCGTTGACGGTGGCCGCGATCGCCTCGATCCCCACGGGCCCGCCGCCGTACTGCTCGATGATGGCGACCAGGACGCGCCGGTCCAGGCGGTCGAGCCCCCGGGCATCCACCCCCTCCAGGGTCAGGGCCGCGTCGGCGCCCTCGCGGGTGATGGTCCCGTCGCCCCGGACCTGGGCGTAATCGCGGACCCGGCGGAGGAGCCGGTTGGCGACCCGGGGGGTCCCCCGCGCCCGGCCCGCGATCTCCGCGGCGCCGGCGGGCTCGATGGGGGCCCCGAGGATGGCCGCGGAGCGCAGGACGATCCGGGTCAGCTCGTCCTCGTCGTAGAAGTCCAGGTGGTGGAAGATCCCGAACCGCTCCCGGAGGGGCGAGGAGAGGAGCCCGGGCCGGGTCGTCGCGCCGACCATCGTGAACGGCTTCAGGGGGATCCGCATCGTCCGCGCGTGGATCCCCTTCTCGACGACGAAGTTGATCTGGAAGTCCTCCATGGCGGGGTAGAGGAGCTCCTCCACCACCCGCGGGAGCCGGTGGATCTCGTCGATGAAGAAGACGTCGCCCTCGGCGAGGTTGGTGAGGACCCCCATGAGGTCGTGGCCGCGCTCGAGGGCCGGCCCGGAGGTGGGCACGATCTGGGTCTCCATCTCGTTGGCGAGGATGTGGGCGAGGGTGGTCTTCCCCAGCCCCGGCGGCCCGAAGAGGAGGACGTGGTCGAGGCACTCCCCGCGCTGGCGGGCCGCCTGGACCGAGACCCGGAGGCTCTCGACCGCCTCGCGCTGGCCGATGTACTCGTCCAGGCGGCGCGGCCGGAGCTGGCGCTCGTACTGGGCCTCCTCGGCCAGGGGCTCGCGGCTCAGCAACGACTCTTCCACCGTCTATGCCCCTCCCCGGCGGCCGCGGTAGATCTCCTCGAACAGCTCCTCCGGGGTCCCGATGGCGGGGTTCCGGGCCAGGGCCTCCCGGATGAGCTGCTCCGCCTCCCCCGCCCGATGCCCGAGCTGGCGGACCAGGACCTCCCGCACCAGCCCCCTCAGCTCGTCCTCCGGCTCCTCCGGGGCCGGCGCCGCCGGCGCCTCCCGCGGCATGAGGGCGTACTTCGCCACCTTCCCCTCGAGCTGGGCGATGATGTTCCGGGACTTCTGGGGGCCGATCCCGGGGAGCCGCCGGAGGTACTTCTCGTCCTTCCGGACGATGGCGTCGGCGATCTCGGGGACCGGGGCGACCAGGGCCCGGGCCGCCACCAGCGGGCCGACGTCCTTCACCGTGATCAGCCTCTCGAAGAACTCCTTCTCCAGCTCGCCGGTGAAGCCGATCAGGACGGGCCGCGGCTGGTCGCGCGAGGCGTGGTAGTAGATGACCAGCTCGATCTCGGGCGCGGCGTCGCCGTCCCCGGTCGTGGCGAGGCCCTGGAGGACCACGGGCGGGAGGACGACCTCGTACCCGACCCCTCCCGACTCCACGATGACGCGGTCCTCCAGCCGCCGCCGGAGGCGTCCCCGGAGGGCCGCGATCATGGCCAGGGACGGGCGCCGACGCGGGAGAGGCCGGTGAGGGCCAGCCCGAGCGCGTCGGCGACATGGCTCGGGCGTGGGAGCCGCGGGAGCCCGAGGCGGGCCTGGACCGCGCGCTCCATCTGGCCCTTCCCCGCCGCCCCCGATGCGGTCAGGGCGCGCTTGACCTCCGCGGGGGTGATGGGCAGGAGCGGGACCTTCTGCTGACGGGCCGCGAGGCAGATGACCCCGCGGGCGTGCCCCATGAGGATGGCGGTCCGTGGGACCTTCACCACGCTGAAGACCTCCTCCACGACGACCAGGTCGGGCCGGTACTCCTGGAGGAGCCGGTGGGTCTCGTCGAAGAGCCGCTCGAGCCGGGCATCGAGGGGATCGCTCGTCCGGGTCCGAATGACCCCCGCCCCGAGGACCGTCACCCGGCCGGACCCGGCCTCGAGCGCCCCGTAGCCCGTCTCCACCAGGCCGGGGTCCACGCCCAGGGCGCGCACCACCCGGCGCGGCCGCCCGTCCCGGTCCGGCATCACCGGCGACGACCCGAGCCCGTCCGAGTAGGTACCTCGGAGGGGGGCTTCGCCCCCCTTCCGAGCCTCCCCCCAAGGTTGTGCCGACGAAGCCGGCGCTCGGAGCGGACCATCCAATCCCCGAACCGAGGGTCCAGAGCGTGCGCGCACACGTCAGGCCGCGCCCAGGGTCTCCAGGACATCGTCGGGGATGTCGAAGTTCGCGTACACCGCCTGGACGTCGTCGAGCTCCTCGAGGGCCTCCACGAGGCGGAGGACGTGCTGGGCCTCCTTCCCCTCGACCCGGATGGAGGAGAGCGGGACCTGGGTCACCTCGGCCTGCGCGATCGGCACGCCGCGCTCCTCGAGGGCGCGCCGGACGCCCTCGAGCCCGTCGGGCTCGGCCGTGATCTCGAAGACCCGGTCCACCCGGCGGAGGTCCGTCGCCCCGGCCTCGAGGGCCAGGCCCAGCAGCTCGTCCTCCGAGACGCGCTCCCCCTCGACCTGGACGACCCCCCTGCGCTCGAACATCCACGCCACGCACCCGACCTCGCCGAGGTTGCCGCCGTGCTTGGCGAAGGCGTGACGGATCTCGGGGGCGGTGCGGTTCTTGTTGTCGGTCAGGACCTTGACCATGATGGCGACGCCGCCGGGCCCGTACCCCTCATAGGTGACCTCCTCGTAGGCCTCGCCGGGCAGCTCCCCCGTCCCTTTCTGAATGGCCCGCTTGACGGTGTCCGCGGGCATGTTGGCCGCCTTCGCCGCCTCCAGGGCGGCCTTGAGGCGCATGTTCCCCTTGGGGTCCCCGCCGCCGACCCGCGCGGCGACCGTGATCTCGCGGATCAGCTTGGAGAAGAGCTTGCCCCGCTCCTGGTCAGTCTTCGCCTTCTTGCGCTTGATCTGGGCCCACTTGGAATGGCCCGACATCCCTCGCTCACCTCCCGTCCCTCAACTTCCCAATTCTACGCGCGGAGGCCTCGCGGTGTAAAGCGATTTGGCTCTTCCGGAAACCGTGTGGGCGTGCGGCCAGGGTGCCCCGCTCGCTCAACCTCGACGGCCCGCTGAGGAGACATCGGCCCCTCGCTCCACACGCTCCGCGGCGCGCCCGCCAGTGGCTCGCCGGCCGGGGCCCCTCCTCCTTCGTTCTGAGCCCGTCAGCCGGCTTCCCCACCCGGCTCGCTCACGGCGGGCACCCGCGCCGCCCCGCTTAACGTTCCGCTCGGGACCGACGCCTCCCACGCGGGAGCTCGGAGGGGCGGGGCGCCGGGCCAGCGGTCAGATCCGGAGGCGGGGGTCGAAGCGGTCGCGGAGCCCGTCGCCCAGCAGGTTGATCCCCAGGACCGTGAGCATCAGCGCGAGCCCGGGGAAGATCGCCACCCAGGGCGAGATGGCGAGGAAGGTCTGCCCCTCGGCGAGCATGGCGCCCCAGCTGATCGTCGGCGGCTGGGCGCCGAGGCCGAGGAAGGAGAGGCCGGCCTCGGCCACGATGTTCCCGGCCACCCCGAGGGTCGCCGCCACCAGCAGCGGCCCGACGGCGTTGGGGAGGAGATGGCGCCAGATCAGGGGGGCATCCCCGAGGCCGAGGGCCCGCGCGGCCAGGACGTACTCGCGCTGCTTCAGGGCCAGGGCCTCCGCCCGCACGACGCGGGCGATGGTCGTCCAGCCGAGGAGCACGAGGACCAGGAAGACCTTGTCGAGGCCCGGCGCCTGGAAGACCGCCATCAGGCCGATGGCCAGGACCAGGGAGGGGAAGGCCATCACCACGTCGGTCAGGCGCATGAGGAGGGCGTCGAGCCGGCCGCCGTAGAAGCCGGCCGCCAGCCCGACCAGCACCCCCAGGGTCGCGGCGAGGATCTCGGCGCCGATCCCGATGCCGAGCGAGACCCGGGCCCCGTAGAGGATCCGCGACAGGAGGTCCCGCCCCAGGAGGTCGGTCCCGAGCGGGTAGGTTCCGCCGGGCGGCCTGAGGCTGGCGGCCTCGAGCCCGTGCGGGACCGCGTAGGGGTCGTGGGGGGCGAGGGCCGGGGCGAGGAGGGCCGCGGCGCCGAAGGCCCCGACCAGCACCGCCCCGACCAGGAGGCTGCGGGACCTAGCGCCGGAGACGGGGATCAATCGCGCCATAGGCCAGGTCCACGAGGAGATTCCCCACCACGTAGATCACCGCGAAGAGGAGGACCGCGCCCATCACCACCGGCAGGTCGCGCTGGCCGACCGCGGCCACCAGCATCCGCCCGAGCCCGGGCCAGGCGAAGACCGTCTCGGTGAGGGGCGCGCCGACCAGGAGGTCGGCGAGCCCGATGCCGACGACCGTGACCACCGGGAGCAGCGCGTTGCGCAGGGCGTGCTTGCCGAGGACCCGGGCCTCGGCGAGGCCCTTGGCGCGCGCGGTCCGGATGTACTCCTGCCCGATCACCTCCAGGAGGCTCGCCCGCGCCATGCGCGCGATGACCCCGGTCTGGAGCGCGCCGAGGGTCAGCGCGGGGAGGACCAGGTGGCGCCACCCCCCGTCCCCGTACCCCGAGACCGGGAACCAGCCCAGCCCGGCGGCGAAGACGAGGATCAGCATCAGCCCGAGCCAGAAGACGGGCGTGGAGATCCCCAGGAGGGCCCCGGCCATCACCAGGGCGTCGAGCGCGGTCCCGCGCCAGACCGCCGCCGCAAGGCCGGCCGCGAGGCCGAGGACGACGGCGAAGGCCATGGCGGCCAGGGCCAGGCGCAGGGTGGCGGGGAAGCGCTCGGCCACGATCTCGGTGACCGGGCGCTGCTGGTGGTAGGAGCGGCCGAGATCGCCGCGGAGGAGCCGGCCCATCCAGAGCCCGTACTGCACCCAGATCGGCTCGTCCAGCCCGTACTCGCGCCGGATCTCGGCGATGACCTCGGGGTCGCCCCGCTGCCCCATGGCCGCCCGGACCGGGTCGCCCAGGGCGATGGCGGTGAGGATGAAGACCAGGAGGGAGACCCCGAACAGGACGGGGACGAGGGCCAGGAGCCGTCGGGCGACGTAGCCGAGCATCACCCGGCCGACGGGGCGGGGCTCACCGATCGAGCCAGACCTTGCGGAGGGGGGCCACGTGCATCTCGGGGGCGCCCGACAGGGGCGAGCGCTCGAGGTCCCGGACGTAGGGCTTCTGGAGGAGGCGGCTCGTGTAGTGGTAGAGGAAGACCCAGGGCGCGTCCGCCACGATCAGGCGCTCGGCCTCCCGGTACTTGGCGAGGCGCCCGGGCCCGAGGGGGAGGCGATCGGCCTCGTCCAGGAGCCGGTCCACCGCGGGGTTGGCGTAGCGCGAGGTGTTGCCCGCGGCGCCGTGGTTCCGGGAGTGGAAGAGGACGGTGAGGAAGTTCTCGGGGTCGGGGTAGTCGGCGATCCACCCCATCCGGTGCCACTGGGTCCCCCCGTCGTCCACCAGCTTGATGTAGGCGGCCCAATCCAGGCTCGCGAGCTGGATCGTGACCCCCAGCTCCCGGAGCTGGGCCTGGACCAGCTCGGCGATCCGCCGGTGGAGGGGGTTTACGTTGTAGTGGAGGGTGATGGGCGGGAGCCCGCGGCCGCCGGGGTGGCCGGCCTCGGCCAGCAGCCGTCGCGCCTGCTCCGGGTCGTAGGGGTGGCCGACCAGGGCGGGGTCGTGGCCCGGCATCCCGGGCGGCAGCACGCCGCGCGCCACCACGACGCTCTCCTCGAGGATGACCCGCGCGATGGCCTCCTTGTCGATGGCGTGGTTGAAGGCCCGCCGGAGCGTCGGGTTGTCAAAGGGCGGGCGGGTGACGGTGAAGCGGAGGGCGTAGGTCCCCAGGGTCGGCCAGACGTGGAGCTCCCGGGACAGGGCCGGGTCGGCCCGGAGCGCCCGGAAGTGCCCGGTGGGGACGTCCACGTGCTCCAGGTTCCCGGCCAGGTACTCGGCGAAGCGCGTGGTCTCCTCCGGGATGATCCGGTAGACGACCCGCTCGAGGAACGGGGCGCCCCGGAAGTGGCCGGGGAAGGCCTCGAGGGCCACCTGATCGTCGTGGCGCCAGGCGACGAAGCGGAACGGGCCGGTCCCGACCGGCCGGGAGGCGAAGGCGGGCCCGAGCCGCTCGGCCTCCTCCACCGGGACCACGAAGGCCGCGTCGTAGGCCATCAGCATGGGGAACGGGGCGAAGGGGCGCTCGAGGGTGATCTCCACGGTGCGGGCGTCCGGCACCCGGATCCCGCGGATCGCCTGCGCCTGCCCCCGGATGAACGCCGGGGCCCCCTGGATCTTCTCGAAGACCCAGGGACGCTTGCCCCGGGCCGCCCGCTCGAAGGAGGCCTTCACGTCCCGGGCCGTGAGCTCCCGGCCGTGGTGGAAGCGGACGCCGGGGCGGAGGTGGAAGGTGTACACCCGCTGGTCCTGGGAGACGCCCCACCGCGCGGCCAGGCTCGGGACCGGCTGCATCCGCTCGTCCAGCTCGAGGAGGCCGTCGAAGAGCTGGCGGATGATGGCCGAGGAGGTGGTGTCGGTGGCCTGGGCCGGGTCTAGGGTCGGGGGGTCGGTCACCAGGGCCAGGCGGTAGGTCCCGCCCCGCCGCGCCGCCCATCCCGGATCCGCGAGGAGGCAGAGGACGGAGAGGAGCAGGACGATCGCCCGGGGGCTCACGGCGAGGGGACGCGCCAGACGTGCTCGAGCCGGTGGGCGCCGTCCGGGGCGAGCCGGAGGTCGCGCACCTCGGGGCGCGCCAGGGCCCACTGGAGCCGCGCGTAGAGCGGGAGCCACGGGAGGTCCTGGGCGAGCTGGGCCTGCACCCGCTGGTAGAGGCGGAGCCGCTCCCGGCGGAAGGCGAGCTGGCTGGCGCGGAAGAGGAGGTCATCCACCTGGCGGCTTCTGTAGAAGGCCAGGTTCGTCGCCCACCCCCGCACGGCCCCCTCCGAGGAGACGAGCGGGTGGAAGAAGAGGTGGGGGTCGTTCACCTCGAGGCCGACCTCCTCGATGGCGAGGTCGTGCTCCCCGTTCCGCACCAGGGAGCGGAAGGTCTCGGCCGGCTCGACCCGCACCTCCGCCGGGAGCCCGGCGACCGCCAGCGAGACCCGGACCGCCTCGGCGACCCGGGAGGGATCGAGGTCGAGCCCGCCGTCGGGGACCACCAGGGAGAGGGTCGTCCCGGCGGCCAGCCGGGCCTCGGCGACGAGCCGCCGCGCCCGCGCCGGATCGTGGGCGGGCAGGGGGAACGGGTCGAGGAGCCCCCAGACGCCCGCCGGGAGGAGGGCACGGTAGGGGGTGGCCCAGCGACCGAGGGCGGGCTCGAGGAGGCGTGGGTCGAGGGCCAGGGCCACGGCCTGGCGGAGCCTCCGCTCCTTGAGGGGGCCGTGGTCCGTCTCGAGCGCCAGGAGCCCGAGCCGCCAGGTGGGGGCCGAGAGGACCTGGAGCCCGAGTCCGCCCCAGAGGGGCGGCATGCGGGGGAAGTAGATGTCGAGGCCGGCGCCGCCGAGCTCGGTGATCCCCGTCGCGTCGTCGTCGATCCGGCGGAAGACCAGGCGGGGGGTCCGCGGGGGGGGGCCGCGGAGCTCCGCGGCGACCTCCAGGACCACGCGCTCGGGGCTTGCCTCGGCAATGCGGTAGGGGCCGGTCCCCACGACCCCCCCGGGCGCGTCCCAGGCGGGCAGGGCGATGGCGAAGGCCGGGTGGGCCAGGATCGCGAGGAGCGGGGCGTAGGGCTGGACGAGCTCCACGGCGATCGCCGTGGGCGAGACGACCCGGACCCCGCGGACCACGGCGGCGACCCCGCCGAAGACCCCCGGCCGGGCGACCGGGCTCTCCGGCCGCGTCCCGGCGAGCTGCCGCGCCAGCGAGGCCGCGACCGTCGAGGCCGTGACGAGGGTGCCGTCGTGAAAGCGGACCCCGGGGCGCAGGCGGAAGGTCCAGGAGAGCCCGTTCCGCGAGACCTCCCACCCCGTGGCCAGCCGGGGCTCGAACTCGTCCCGGTCGCGGTGGTCCACCAGCGTCTCGAACACCTGCCGGAGGAGCGCGAGGGCCGGCCCGGAGGAGGCGAGGGCGGGATCCAGCGACGCGGGGAGCTCCGCCAGCCCGATGCGGAGCTCGCCCGCGGGCGCCTGGGCGACGGCCGGACGGGCCGCGGGTAGCAGGAGGAGCGCGAGAAGGGGGAGGACCGGACCCCAGGGACGTGCGGGCACGCGGATCGGCATCATTCTTTCCTTATAGATGGTGGGAGGGCAAGGGGTCAAGGCGTCGTTTTGACGGAATTTTCCTTGACAATTTTTTTTTCGGGCACCTATACTTTGCCAATATGTCCGCCCCCGATCACGGACCCGGTGTCCACGGCGGCGCCGGTCCGGTATAATAGAGGTAGACCCATGAAGGAAGCGGACCCATGAAGGAGTTCGACAAGAAGGGCACCCCCTCGCGCGAGGGCTCGGAGGGGATGAAGGGGCTGTCCAAGTTCCTCCCCATGACCGAGTCCGCCTACCGCCGCCGGCTCACCGAGTACGAGATCCAGATCCAGGAGCTGGAGAGCTACATCCGCTCCCTGGAGGCGGAGACGGTCCACCTCCGCAAGAAGCTCGAGGAGACGCCCAAGGAGTTCATGATCCTCGAGAACAAGCTCCGCGAGGCCAACCGCCAGCTCGTCCAGGCCTTCAATCAGAACGAGAAGCTGGTCAACGCCCTCTACGAGGCCCGGGAGCAGATCACCTCCCTCAAGGAGGAGGTGGACAAGCTCTGCGCCCCGCCGTCCACCTACGGCGTCTTCCTCTCCTTCAACGACGACGGGACGGTGAACATCCTCGCCTCGGGCCGGAAGGTGAAGGTGAACCTCCACCCCTCCATCAAGGGGGAGGGGCTCAAGCCGGGCCAGGAGCTGATCCTCAACGAGGGGTTGAACGTCATCGAGACCGCCGGCTACGAGATCCAGGGCGAGGTGGTCGTCCTCAAGGAGGTCCTGGACGAGGGGCGGGCCATGGTCACCCTCAGGGCCGACGAGGAGAAGGTCGCCATCATCGCCGAGCCCCTCCGGGAGGCGAAGCTGAAGGTCGGCGACCACCTCCTCATGGACGCCAAGTCGGGGTACGTCCTGGAGCGCCTCCCCAAGAGCGAGGTGGAGGACCTGGCCCTGGAGGAGGTGCCGGAGATCTCCTACGACGACATCGGCGGGCTCCAGGCGCAGATCGAGGCCATCCGCGACGCGGTGGAGCTCCCCTACCTCTACGCCGACTACTTCCGGGAGCACAGGCTCACCCCGCCCAAGGGGGTCCTCCTCTACGGCCCGCCCGGCTGCGGCAAGACCATGATCGCCAAGGCCGTGGCCAACAACCTGGCCGAGAAGATCTCCGAGACGCGCGGGGAGAAGATCAAGGGGTACTTCCTGAACATCAAGGGGCCCGAGCTCCTCAACAAGTACGTGGGGGAGACCGAGCGGAAGATCCGGGAGATCTTCCAGAAGGCCAAGGAGAAGGCCGCCGAGGACGTCCCGGTCATCATCTTCTTCGACGAGATGGACGCCCTGTTCCGCACCCGCGGCTCCGGCATCTCCTCGGACGTCGAGACCACCATCGTCCCCCAGCTCCTGGCGGAGATCGACGGCGTGGAGGGGCTCAAGAACGTCATCGTCATCGGCGCCTCGAACCGGCAGGACCTCATCGACCCGGCCATCCTCCGCCCGGGCCGGCTCGACGTGAAGATCAAGATCGACCGGCCCGACAAGGCGGCCTCCATCGACATCTTCTCCAAGTACCTCACCCCCGAGGTCCCGATCCACGAGGGCGAGATCCACCCCCACGGGGGCGACCTGACCGGCACCATCCATCGCCTCATCGAAGGGGTGGTGGAGCAGATGTACGCCCTGTCGGACGAGAACCGGTTCCTGGAGGTCACCTACGCCAACGGCGACAAAGAAACCCTCTACTTCAAGGACTTCGCCTCCGGGGCCATGATCGAATCCGTGGTGCGGCGGGCCAAGAAGACCGCCCTGAAGCGGTACATCGCCACCGGCGAGAAGGGGCTCACCCTCGACGACCTCATCACCGCGGTCCGCGAGGAGTTCAAGGAGAACGAGGACCTGCCCAACACCACCAATCCGGACGACTGGGCCAAGATCGCCGGGAAGAAGGGCGAACGGATCGTCTACGTGAAGCCCCTGATGGGCGAGTCCCGGGACAAGGCCCGTCCCGTGGAGCGGATGACCACGGGTCAGTACCTGTAACATGGGACCCGTCAGGCGGTACGGGGGCGGAGTCTCTCCTCGGGTCTCCTAGCGGTGGGACGGGGCCATGGCCATCCCGAAGGTGATGGGGGTCGAGACCGAGTACGGGATCACGGTCCGTAACCAGCCAGACTTCAACCCCATCCTCTCCTCCCTCCTCCTGATCAACAGCTACGAGACCTACCGGGCGGCCCGGATCCGCTGGGACTACGAGGCCGAGAGCCCGCTGCGCGACGCCCGGGGGTTCGAGTACGCCGAGGAGAAGGAGCTCCCCTCCAAGGAGGAGTCGCGCCTCATCAACCTGATCCTTTCCAACGGGGCCCGCTACTACGTGGACCACGCCCACCCGGAGTACTCGACCCCGGAGTGCACGAACCCGCGGGATCTCGTGGTCTGGGACAAGGCCGGGGAGCGGATCCTCAACCTGAGCCGGATGCGGGCGGAGGCCGTCTCCCCGCCCGAACAGCGCATCGTCATCTACAAGAACAACACCGACTACAAGGGGAACTCCTACGGGTGCCACGAGAACTACCTCATGGACCGGCGGACCCCCTTCACCCGCATCGCCCAGCACCTCATGCCCTTCCTGGTGACCCGCCAGGTCTTCACCGGGTCCGGCAAGGTGGGGAGCGAGAACAACACCGAGCCCTGCCAGTACCAGATCTCCCAGCGGGCCGACTTCCTCGAGACCGAGGTCGGGCTGGAGACGATGCACTCCCGGCCCATCATCAACACCCGCGACGAGCCCCACGCCGACCCGGAGAAGTACCGGCGGCTCCACGTCATCGTGGGCGACGCCAACATGTCCGAGTTCACCACCTACGTCAAGGTGGGGACCACGGCCATCGTCCTCGCCCTGGTCGAGGACGACGCCATCGACCGCGACCTGTCCCTGGAGAACCCGGTGGTGGCCTTCCGGGGCATCTCCCGCGACCTGACCTGCCGCCAGCCCGTCCGCCTGAAGGACGGGCGCACCCTCACCCCCATCGACCTCCAGCGGGAGTACCTGGAGCTGGCCCACCGGTACTACCGGGACCGGGAGCTGGACCCCGTCACCAAGGACGTCCTGGTCAAGTGGGAGTACGTCCTGGACCGGCTCGCCGAGGACCCGATGACCCTGACCCGCGAGCTCGACTGGGTCATCAAGCGCGACCTCCTCGAGGGGTACGCGGCCAAGTACGCCCTGGACTGGACCGACCCGCGGGTGGCCATGATCGACCTCCAGTACCACGACATCCGGCCCGGCAAGGGGCTCTACGGGAAGCTGGAGGAGGCCGAGTCGGTGGAGCGCATCGTCACCGACGACGAGGTCGTCAAGGCCATGTACGACCCGCCCAAGGACACCCGCGCCTACTTCCGGGGGATGTGCCTGCAGCGGTACTCCGAGGAGATCGTGTCCGCCAGCTGGGACTCCATCATCTTCGACCTCAAGGAAGGCCCCCTCAAGAAGATCTTCATGCTGGAGCCTCTCCGGGGGACGGAGGCGTTCGTGCGGCAGCTCCTGGAGGAGTCCCCGACCGCCCCGGACCTGCTCCGCAACATCTCGAAGCCGTCCGTGGTCTAGTCCCGTCAGCCCGGGCGGCCCGCGGCCGAGGCCCGATCCCGAGGACGCGAGCGGAGGGTCACCGTGCACGAGCAGTGGCAGCCCCGCTTCCACGACCACCTCTCCTCGAGCTTCCTGGATCTGCTCCGGGCGCGGCACCCCGACCTCCTCCCGGACCCCCCCCGGCTGCGGGTGGAGGCGGGCCCCGTCCCGGCGGGCCCCGTCCCGGCGGCCCCCGTGGGCACCACCATCCTGGCCCTGAAGTACCGCGACGGGGTCCTCATGGCGGGCGACCGGCAGGCCACGGAGGGGTACCAGGTGGCCCACCGCCGGATCGAGAAGATCTACAAGGCCGACGACCACTCGGCCATCGCCATCGCCGGCGTGGCCGGCCCCAGCCTGGAGATGGCGCGCCTCTTCCAGACCGAGCTGGAGCACTACGAGAAGGTCGAGGGCGAGGGGCTCAGCCTGGAGGGGAAGGCCAACAAGCTCGCCCAGATGGTCCGCCTGAACCTCCCCGCGGCCCTCCAGGGGTTCATCGTGATCCCCATCTTCGCCGGCTACGACCTCCGGCGGGGCGAGGGGCGGATCTTCAAGTACGACATCACCGGGGGACGCTATGAGGAGCTGGACCACTACGCCACCGGCTCGGGGGGGAAGGACGCCCGGAACGCCCTGAAGCGGCTCTGGCGGCGCGACCTGTCCCGGGAGGACGCGGTCCGGGCCGCGGCGGAGGCCCTGATCGACGCCGCCGAGGAGGACGTCGGGACCGGGGGGCCGGACCTGGTCAAGGGGATCTTCCCCAGCCTGAAGCTCATCTCGCACGGGGGGTACGAGGAGGTCCCCGAGGACGAGGTGGAGCGGGCCTGTAAGGTGGTGCTGGACCAACGCCGGGGGGAGGGGCGGCCCCCGGTGGGTGTAGAATAGGGGCCGAGGATCCCATGCCGCTGCCCTACTACGTCTCGCCCGAGCAGATGATGAAGGACAAGGCGGAGTACGCCCGCAAGGGGATCGCCCGCGGGCGCTCCATCCTCGCCCTCGAGTGCCGGGACGGGATCCTCCTGGTCGCCGAGAACCCCTCCACCCTGCTGCACAAGATCTCGGAGATCTACGACCGGATCGCCTTCGCGGGGGTGGGGAAGTACAATGAATTCGAGAACCTCCGGATCGCCGGGGTCCGCCACGCCGACGTCAAGGGGGACATGTAACACCGCGAGGACGTCACGGCCAAGGCCCTGGCCAACGCCTACTCCCAGGCCCTCGGGACGATCTTCACGGAGGGGGTCAAGCCCTTCGAGGTCGAGGTCCTGGTGGTGGAGATCGGCGAGGGGCCGAACGGCAAGAACGAGATCTACCACATCCTCTACGACGGGACCATCGAGGACGAGGTCCAGTACGCGGCCATGGGCGGGCAGGCGGAGGAGATCAGCCGGTTCCTCAAGGAGCACTACCGGCCGGGGATGAGCCTGGCCGAGGTCGTCCAGCTCGGGGTCCGGGCCCTGACCGTCACCCAGAACAAGGCCCTCACCGAGCGCGACCTCGAGGTCGCCGTCCTGGACCGGAACCGCGAGCGGCGGAAGTTCCGCCGGATCTCCTCCGAGGAGCTCCGCGAGATCCTGGGCCAGGGTTAACATCATGAAGCGCCGGATCTTCGGCCTCGAGAACGAGTACGGCCTCACCTGCACCCTGAACGGCCAGCGGCGCCTGTCCCCCGACAACGTCGCCCGCTACCTCTTCGAGAAGGTCATCCCGGGGGCCCGCAACGCCAACGTCTTCCTCGAGAACGGGGCCCGCCTCTACCTCGACACCGGCTTCCACCCTGAGTACGCCACCCCCGAGTGCGACGACATCCTCGAGCTGGTCGCCCACGACAAGGCCGGGGAGCGGATCGTCGAGGATCTCCTCCATCAGGCCGAGAAGCGCCTCCGGGAGGATGGGATCTCCGGCAACATCCTCCTCTTCAAGAACAACACCGACTCCGCCGGCAACTCCTACGGCTGCCACGAGAACTACCTGGTCTCGCGCTACGTCTCCTTCCAGCGCCTGGCCGAGGCCCTCATCCCCTTCTTCGTGCCAGCGCGCCCAACACATCTGCCAGGAGATCTCCGGCGCCACCACCTCCTCCCGCTCCATCATCAACACCCGCGACGAGCCCCACGCCGACGCCGAGAAGTACCGGCGGCTCCACGTCATCGTGGGCGACTCCAACATGTCCGAGTGCGCCACCTACCTCAAGGTGGGGACCACGGCGGTCGTGCTGGACATGATCGAGGACGGCCACTTCGACCACGACCTCTCGCTGCAGTCCCCGGTCCAGGCCATCCGCGACATCTCCCATGACCCGACCCTCCGGGAGACCATCAAGCTCAAGGACGGCCGGGCCATGACGGCCCTCGACATCCAGCGGGAGTACCTCGAGGCGGCCCAGCGCTACTACGACAAGATCGACCCGGACGCCGTGACCACGGACGTCCTGGACCGCTGGGGGGATCTCCTCGACCGGCTCGCGACCGACCCGATGTCGTGCAGCCGCGAGCTGGACTGGGTCATCAAGAAGGACCTCATCGAGACCTACATGGCCAAGTACCGCCTCTCCTGGCGGGACCCGCGGGTCTCCCTCATCGACCTCCAGTACCACGACATCCGGCCGGACCGGGGGCTCTACTACGTCCTCGCCCGCAACGACCTCCTGGAGCGGGTGACCACCGACGAGGCCATCGAGCGGGCCAAACACGTCCCCCCCCAGACCACCCGGGCCCGGCTCCGGGGGGAGTTCATCCGGCAGGCCAACCTGAAGGGGAAGGACTACCGGGTGGACTGGGTGTACCTCAAGCTCAACGACCCCGAGCGCGAGACCATCCTCTGCAAGGACCCCTTCCAGGCCCACGACGACCGCGTCGAGCGCCTGATCCGCTCCTTCTGAGCATCCTGCCCGAGCGGTGAGCGCCCCCGGGGTCGCGGCCGAGCGGGAGCTGCCGGCCTACCGCTGGGTCGTGCTCGGGCTCATCATGGGCGTCCTCACCGTTGCCAACATCGGCCCCATGGGCCTCCCCGCCCTCGCCCCCCTCCTCCGCGACGACCTCGCCCTCTCCCGCCAGCAGGCCGGCTCCTTCCTCTCGGCCTACTACGTCGGCTCGCTGGTGATGGCCTTCCCCGCCGGGTGGCTGGCCGACCGGCTCGGGGTCGGGCGCACCATGATCATCGGCCAGGGCCTCGTCGCGGCCTTCCTCGTCCTCATGGCCCTCACCCCGTCCTACCCCCTGCTCATGCTGGCCGTGGTGCTGGCCGGGATCGGGTACGGGATGGTCAACCCGACCTCGACCAAGGGGGTCATGATCTGGTTCCCGGCCCGGAGCCGGGCGACCGTGGTGGGGCTGAAGCAGACCGGGCTCCCCCTCGGCGGCGCCCTCGGCGCCCTGCTCCTCCCCGCCCTCGCCGGGCCCCTGGGCTGGCGCGGAGCGGTGGCGGTCTCGGGGGCGGTGGTCGGGGCGAGCGCGCTGGCCGCCCTCTGGCTCTACGGGGAGCCGCCGCGCCCCGAGGCCGCGCCGGGCGCCCCGGCCGAGCGGCCGTCGGTCCGGACGGTCCTCACCAACCCCTCGCTCTGGCTGGTCTCGTGCGCCACCCTGCTCTTCGCCGCGGTCCAGGTCGCCTGGATCAGCTACCTCTCCCTCTACCTCCAGGAGGTGCTCGGCCTCTCTGTCGTGGTCGCAGGCTTCTACCTGGCCCAAGGGCAGACGACGGGGACCCTAGGGCGGATCTTCTTCGGCATCCTGAGCGACCGCCTCTTCGGCGGCCGGCGGCGGATCATCCTCGTCTTGGCCGGCTCGCTCTCCGGCTGCCTGGCCCTGCTGATGACGACCGTGTCCGCCGGGACGCCGGGGTGGGCCCTGTCGCTGCTGGCCCTCGGCTTCGGCCTGGTGGGGATCGGCTGGAACGGCGTCCAGCACGCGCTGCTGGCGGAGCTGGCCGGGCGGGAGTCGGCGGGGACGGCGGTGGGGCTCGGCCTCGCGGTCTCGGCCCTCGGCGTCATCCTCGGGCCGCCGCTCTTCGGGCTCGTCGTGGACCGGTTCGGCGACTACCGCTGGGGGTGGTACTCCCTGGCGGCCGGGATGGCCCTGGCCCTCGCCCTGCTCGCGCCGGTCAAGGAGTCGCGCCGCCGGGTCTGGGAGTAGCGTCCAAGAGGAAGAATCCAAGGAGGGACGGAACCATGGACCGCATCCTCGTGCCCCTGGACGGCTCCGCGCTCGCGGAGGCCATCGTCGCGATCATCGAGCCGCTGGCCCGCGAGCACGGGGCGGAGCTCTTCCTGCTCAGCGCCGTGCCCCCCGGCGTCACCGCGGCCCCGCAACCGCCTCACGCCGAGGCGCTCCTCGTGAAGGGGGCGGAGACCTACCTCGCCCGGCTGGCCGACGGCCTCCGAGCGCGCGGGATCGCCGGGGTCCGCGCGACCGTGCGCCGGGCCGAGCCGGCGCAGGCCATCAGCGAATCGGCCCGGGAGCACGGCGCCGATCTCATCGCCATGGCCACCCACGGCCGCAGCGGTCTGGGCCGGCTGGTGGTGGGGAGCGTCGCCGAGCGGGTCGTCCGGGAGGCGCGTGTCCCCGTCCTCCTGGTCCGCGGGGAGCCCCGATGGGACCCGGCCCGGGCCAGGAAGGTCCTCGTCCCGCTCGACGGCTCGGAACGGTCGGCCGCGGTGCTCCCCGTCGTCGAGCGGCTCGCCGGCCCCCTCGACTTCCAGATCGTCCTGCTCCACGTGCTCGAGCCGATCCAGCCGTCCGCGGCCGCCGAGATCGCCCCGCAGCTCGAGGCGGTCGAACGGAGACGGCGGACGCAGGCGGAGGAGTACCTCCGCGACCTCGCCACCGCCCTGGAGGCCAAGGGCATCCGGGCCGGGCTGGCGGTCCGGGCCGGGTCGCCGACGGACGCCATCCGGCGGCACGCCCAGGAAGAAGGGTTCGGGCTGGTCGCCATGGCCACCCACGGCCGCACGGGTCTCGGCCGCCTGCTGTTCGGCAGCATCGCCGAGGACGTCCTCCGGACGGTGCCCCAGCCGCTGCTCCTGTGGAAGGCCCCGGCGCCGGGGCCATAGCCCGGAGGCTGCTCCCGGGTCTCGCCGACAGTCGGGCTGATCTGATGCGGGGGGCCGACCGGCCCCGACCCCGATCCTGTACAATGATACTGGTCGGTGGAAGGTTCACCCTATGAGTCTCCTGTCGCGTGACGAGTTGAGGGCCCTGATCGAGCATGGCGCGGGGCCGTGCATCTCCCTCTTCACGCCGACCCACCGCGCCGGGGGAGAGACCCAGCAGGATCCCATCCGGTTCAAGAACCTCCTCAAGGGCGCCGAGGACCGCCTGGCGGCGAGCGGGCTCCGCCCGGCTGAGGTCCGCGCGCTCCTGGAGCCCGCCCGGGCCCTGCTGGCCGACGCGCTCTTCTGGCAGCACCAGCGGGACGGGCTCGCCGTGTTCATCGCCCGGGGGTGGTTCCGCCACTACCGTCTCCCGCTCGCGCTCCCGGAGCTGGTCGTGGTCGGGGAGCGGTTCCACGTCAAGCCGCTGCTCGCCCTGTACACCGGCGACGGGCCCTTCCACATCCTCGCCCTCAGCCAGAACCAGGTGCGGCTCTTCGCGGGCACGCGCCACCGCGTCGAGGAGGTCGCCCTGCAGGGGGTCCCGACGAGCCTGGCCGAGGCCCTTCAGCTCGACGAACCGGGGCGGCAGCTCCAGTTCCACACCCGGACGCCGGCCGGCAAGGGCGAGCGGGCCGCGATCTTCCACGGGCACGGCGACGAGGAGGCGAAGGATCACCTCCTGCGGTACTTCCGCCTGGTGGACAGGGGGCTCGCGGACCTCCTGCGGGGCGAGCCCGCCCCGCTCGTGCTGGCGGCGGTGGAGTATCTCATGCCGATCTATCGGGAGGCGAACACCTTCCCGCACCTCGCTCCGGAGGGGATCCCGGGGAATCCCGAGGGCCTGGCCGCCGAGGAGCTGCACCGGCGGGCCTGGGCCATCGTCGAGCCGCGCTGGCGGGCCGCCGAGCGGGAGGCCGCGGCGCGGTACCGCCAGCTCCGCGGGACCGGCAAGACCGCGAACGACGTGGAGGGCGCGGTCGTCGCCGCCTCTCAGGGGCGCGTGGACACGCTCTTCGTCGCCGTCGGCCGCCAGGTCTGGGGGCGCTTCGATCCCGAGACGGCGACCGTGCGCACGCGGGAAGCCCCGGAGCCCGGAGACGAGGACCTCCTGGACCTCGCCGCGGTCCACACCCTCGTTCACGGGGGAACCGTGTACCCCGTGGAGCCGGGCGCCGGCCCGGACGACGCCCCCCTGGCGGCCATCCTGCGCTACTGAGGGACCCAGTCCTGGGAGAGCTCGATATCGACTTGGACGACTCGGCCGCCTTCGGGCCCGAGGGCCAGGCGCTCCTCGAGGCCGGCGCCCTCGCCGTCCGCCTCCGGACCCCGCCCGGTGTCTGACCACGACCGCCGCGGCCCGGCCGCCTTGCCGGGGGGGCAACCAGTGGAACAGTTCCTCGCCTACCTCCGGCGCTTCATGACCGAGTCGATCCCGTTCAACCGCCACCTCGGGATCACCGTGACGGCCGCCGAGGTCGGCTTCGTCCGCCTGGAGGTCCCCTTCCGCCCCGAGTTCGTGGGGGACCCGGTCCGGCCCGCCCTCCACGGGGGGATCATCTCGACCCTGATCGACACCTGCGGGGGCGCGGCGGTCTGGTCGGCGCTCTCCCCTCAGGACCGGGTCTCCACCGTCGATCTGCGCGTGGACTACCTCCGTCCGGGGGAGATGGCCGCGCTCATCGCCGAGGGGACCGTGGTCCGGCTCGGGAACCGGGTGGGGGTCGTGGACATCCGGGTCTTTCACCCCGGCCGCGAGGATCACCCGATCGCGACCGGGAAAGGCGTCTACAACATCCGGCGCGGCCGGCGGGAGGAGACCGCGCCCCATTGATGCGTCTTCGCCGGCGTTGTACCCTTGGAAGGCGCGGCTCGCCCGAGGGGCCTTCCCACGATGGCGCAGGTCGTCCTGAAGGGGCTTCTGAAGCGGTTCGACGAGGTCGTGGCGGCCAGGGACCTGACCCTCACGATCCGGGACCGGGAGTTTGTCGTGCTGGTCGGGCCCTCGGGCTGCGGGAAGACCACCGTGCTCCGGATGATCGCCGGGCTGGAGGAGGCCACGGCCGGGGAGATCTACATCGGGGACCGTCTGGTCAACGACCTCCCGCCCAAGGAGCGCGACATCGCCATGGTCTTCCAGACCTACGCCCTCTACCCGCACATGAGCGTGTACGACAACATGGCCTTCGGCCTCCGGATGCGCGGGTTCCCCGGGGCCGAGATCGACCGGCGCGTCCACGAGGCCGCCGCGCTGCTCGGGATCCAGGACCTCTTCCGGCGGAAGCCGCGCCAGCTCTCCGGGGGCCAGCGGCAGCGGGTCGCCGTGGGGCGGGCCATCGTCCGGCACCCCCAGGTCTTCCTCTTCGACGAGCCGCTCAGTAATCTCGACGCCAAGCTCCGGGTCCAGATGCGGGTCGAGCTGAAGCGTCTGCACGAGCGGCTCCTGGCCACGGCCATCTACGTCACCCATGACCAGGTCGAGGCGATGACCCTCGGCGATCGGGTGGTGGTCATGAAGGACGGCGTGGTCCAGCAGGTGGGCGAGCCCCTCGGGATCTACCGCCGCCCCCGGAACAGGTTCGTGGCCGGCTTCATCGGCTCCCCCGCCATGAACTTCCTGGAGGCAGCCGTCACCGGCTCGCCGGAGGGGCTCTGGGTCGAGACCCCGGGTCTCCGCCTCCGCGTCCCGCCGGAGAAGGCGCCGGCCCTCGAGCCGTACCGGAACCGGCCGGTGACCCTGGGGGTTCGACCCGAGGACCTCCGCGAGGCCGCCCCGGGCGACGCGCCCCACGCCCGGGCCGAGGCGGTCGTCGAGGTGGTGGAGCCCCTGGGGAACGAGATCCTCCTCAACGTCAAGGTGGGGCCGTTCCCGCTGGTGGCCCGGGTGGCGCCGACCTCGGCCGTCAGGGTACACGACAAGATCACCCTGACCTTCGACCCTGAACGCCTCTACTTCTTCGACCCCGAGACCGAACAGGCCATCGGCTAGCCGGTGGGCGAATGCTCCACGTCCGGACCCGGCACGGAGGGGCCCCGCGTGCGACGCCTGGCCCTGATCCTCGCGCTCCCGGCGCTCCTGGCCGGCCCCATGGAGGCCGCCGAGCCGATCCTGCTCGGGGCGATCAACTCCCGGACCGGCATCCGGGCGGCCGAGGGGACGGCGGTCCAGCAGGGGATCGGCCTGGCGATCGAGGAGGCGAACGCCCGGGGCGGCGTCGGAGGGCGGCCGATCCGGCTCATCGAGCGGGACGACGAGGGGAAGCCCGAACGGGCCATCGCCGCGGCCGAGGAGCTGACGGCCCGGCACCGGGTCGCGGCCCTCGTCGGGGGGTACGTAGACAGCCTGGTCGCCCCGGTCAGCGAGGTGGCCGAGCGCACCCGCACCCCCTACCTGGCCACGGCCTCCCTGGACGAGCGCCTGACCGCGCGGGGCTACCGCCACTTCTTCCGCGTCTCGAGCCTCGAGAGCTACGTCCGGGTGACGGTCGGGATCGTCCGCGAGGTCTTCCGCCCGCAGCGGGTGGCGATCCTCCACTCGACGACGCCCGGCGCCAGCCAGCTCGCCCGCCGCCAGCGCGAGGGGCTCCTGGCCGCCGGGATCGCGGTCCCCGTCTTCGAGCCGTTCACCCCGGGCCTCGCCGACTTCAGCCCGCTCCTGGCGCGGGTTCGCGACCGGGGGGCCGAGGTGCTCCTCTCGGACACCTTCTTCGCCGACCACCTCCTGATCGTGCGGCAGATGGCCGGGGCGGGGATCCGGGTCAAGGCCTTCCTCGGCGCCTTCGGGCTCGAGTTCCCCGCGGTGGTGGGAGAGCTCGGGGCGGCCAGCGAGGAGCTCTTCGGGACCACCGCCTGGCAGCCCGGGGTGTTCGTCCCCGGGGACGAGGACCGCTCGCGCGCTTTCGCCCGCGCCTTCCGGGCGCGGTTCGGCCGAGACCCGATCCCCCTGGCGATGCACGGCTACGCCGCGGCCACCGCCCTCCTCGCCGCGCTCGAGGCGGTTGTGGCCCGGGGCGAGCCGGTCAGCGGCCCCGCCGTCCGCGACGCCCTGGCCCGGGTGGACGTCGAGACGCCCCTCGGGCGCGTGGCGTTCGACGGACGGGGCGACCCGCGCTTCTACGAGCGCGCCGTGGTGCAGATCCAGGACGGGCGGCACGTGGTCGTCTACCCCCCGCCCCGCGCCCAGGCCCCGCCCCGCTACCCCGCCCCCTGAGCGGCCGTGTCGCCCGCCACCCTCGTCCACTCCCTCGTCGTCGGGCTCGTCACGGGGAGCTTCTACGCCTTCCTCGCCCTGGCCTTCGCCCTCGTCCTGGCGATCACGCGCGTCCTCAACCTGGCCCACGGCGAGCTGGTCGTCCTCGGCGGCTACATCGGGTACTCGCTCTGGAAGGCCTGGGGCCTCCCCCTGCCCCTCCTGGTCCCGCTGGCGGCCCTGGCCTCGCTCCCGCTCGGGGTGATCTGGCGGGGGCTCCTCGGCCGGGTGCGCGAGCCGCTTCAGCTCAACAGCCTCGTCCTCACCTTCGGGCTCGGGCTCCTGCTCCAGAACCTCATGCTCGGCGTCTTCACCGGCGACTACCGTCTGATCGCCGGCGACGGGGGACCGCCGCTCGCCCTCGGCGGCATCGCCC
>JACPHL010000285.1:28421-38641 GCA_016188625.1 Candidatus Rokuibacteriota bacterium
CCCTCCCCCCGGGCCGCCTCCTCGTGGCGGCGATCTCGCTCGGGACGGTCGCGGGGCTCCACCTCGCCCTCATGCGGACCCGCTGGGGGACGGCGCTCCGAGCCACCAGCCTCGACCCCGAGGCCGCGGCGCTGATGGGGATCAACACCGACCGGGCCTCGCTCACCTCGTTCCTCCTCGCCGCGGCGATCGCCGGCGGGGGCGGGGTGCTCTTCGCCACCTTCCACTACCTCCACCCGGCCGCGGGCGTCGAGCTGACACTGCTCGCGATCGCCCTCTCCATCCTCGGCGGCGTGGGGCGGCTCTCCGGGCTCTTCCTCGGCGGGCTCCTGATCGGCGCGGTGGAGGCGCTCGTCCTGACCTGGGCCGGGCCCGAGTGGCGGGAGCTGGTGGTCGCGGCCATCGTCCTCCTCCTGCTCCTCCTCCGCCCCCGGGGGCTCGCGGCCGGACGGGGGCATTGATGAGCCACCCGCCTCTCCCTGTCGCCACCCACCCGCGGCCCCGGGCGGTGGGGGGGCTTGGGGGAGGAGCGATGCCGCTCCCCCCCAAGGTGGACCAGTGAGCCGGCTCGGGGTGGGCGGGCTGCTCCTGGCCGTGGCCTTCCCGGTCCTGACGGGCTTCCACCCCTACTACCTCTACCTCCTCGGGACCGGCTACCTCCTGGCGAGCCTCGCCTCGGCCTGGGGCCTCCTGGCCTACGCCGGGCAGATCTCCTTCGGCCACGCCGCCTTCTTCGGCCTCGGGGCCTACACCACGGCGCTCCTCGCGCTCAAGCTCGGGGTGACCCCGTGGCTCGGGATCCTGCTCGCAGGGGGCGCGGGCGCGCTGGGCGCCCTCCCCATCGGCGCCGCGGCCCACCGCCTCCGCGGGGCGTACCTGGCCCTGGCGAGCCTGGCCTACGCGGAGGTCCTCCGCGTGCTGGCCCTGAACTGGACCGGGCTCACGGGAGGCGGGGCCGGGCTGATCGGCCTCCCCGCGCTCCGGGTCGGGGTGGAGCTCGAGCTGGCCCGCGAGCGCGCCGGCGGGTACTACCTCTCCCTGGCCGTCCTGCTGGTCGCGCTGGCGGTCTTCGCCGGCCTCCGGCGCACCCGGGTCGGGCTGGCCTGGGCGGCGATCCGGGAGCGGGAGGAGCGGGCGCAGATCCTCGGGGTCTCCCCCACCTCCTACAAGCTCCTCGCCTTCGCCTGCTCGGGGGCCCTGACCGGGCTGGTCGGCGCCCTCTACGCCCACTCGGTCCGGTTCATCGAGCCCGACCTGGTCTTCGGGCGCTACTTCTCCATCCTCCCGCTCATCATGGCCACCTTCGGCGGCCTCCACACCCTCCTCGGCCCGCCCGCGGGCGCGCTCGTCCTCTACCTCGTCTCCGAGTTCGTCTTCCACCCCCTGCTCCCCCGGCTCCACCAGCTCCCGTACGCCCTGGCGCTGATCGGCGTGGTCTTCGCCCTCCCCCGGGGGCTCGCCGGGCTGATCGGGCGGCGGTGAGCCGTGGCGCTGCTCGAAGGGCGCGGGGTGGCGAAGCGCTACGGCGGGCTCGAGGCCCTCCGGGGCGTGGAGTTCGCCATCGAGGAGCGCCAGCTCGTGGCGCTGATCGGACCCAACGGGTCGGGCAAGACCACCCTGTTCCAGATCGTCTCGGGGCTCGTCCGGCCGACCGCGGGCGAGGTCCGCTTCCGCGGGGTCCGGATCACGGGGCGCGCGCCCCAGGCGATCGCGCGGCTCGGGATCGGGCGGACCTTCCAGATCGCCCGCCCCTTCCCCGACCTCACCGTCCTCGACAACGTCCTGGTCGGGGTGACCTTCGGCCGGGCCGGCCGGCTCGGCCCCGCGGAGCGACGGCGGGAGGCGCTGGGCGGCCTCGAGCTGGTCGGGCTCGGGACCAAGGCCGGGGCCCTGGCCTCGCAGCTCTCGCTCGGCGAGCTGAAGCGGCTCGAGCTGGCCCTGGCGCTGGCCGCCCGTCCCGGCTTGCTCCTGCTGGACGAGCTGACCTCGGGCCTCCCTCCCAGGGGCCGGGAGGAGGTCATCGCCTTCTACGCCCGGCTCCGGGAGCGGGGGCTCACCCTCTTCGCCATCGAGCACGCCTTCCGGCCCCTCCTGGTCCATGCCGACCGCGTCCTGGTGCTGGACCGGGGCGAGCTGATCGCCGACGGCCCGCCCGCCGAGGTCATGGCCTCTCCGAGGGTCGCCGAGGCGTACCTCGGGGAGGAGGATGACTGACGAAGAGGACCCGGACATGGCGCTCCTCGAGGTCGAACGGCTCCAGGCCGGCTACGGCGACGTCCTCGTGTTGAAGGACGTGTCGCTCGATGTCCGGGCAGGCGAGTTCGTGGCGTTGTTGGGGCCGAACGGCGCGGGGAAGACGACGCTCCTCCGGGCCCTCACGGGCCTGATCCCGGCGCGGGCGGGGGCGATCCGCCTGGACGGGGAGCGGATCGAACGGCTCAAGCCGTACCGGATCGCCGCCCGGGGGGTCGCGGCGATCCCGGAGAGGCGCCGGCTCTTCGACGAGCTGACCGTCCGGGAGAACCTCGCGCTCGGCGCCTACCTCGACCCCGCCCGCCGCCGCGCCGCTGAGACCCTCGAGAGCCTGGAGCGTCTCTTCCCCCTCCTCCGGGACCGGGCTGACACGGCGGCGGGTCTCCTCTCCGGCGGCGAGCAGCAGATGGTGGCCGTGGCGCGGGGGCTCATGGCGCGGCCGCGCCTTCTCCTCCTCGACGACCCCTTCCTCGGGCTCGCCGGGGCGGTGATCCGCGAGCTGGGCCGGGCCCTCCGCGAGCTGACCGACGCCGAGGGGCTGGCCATCCTCGCCGCCGGCCAGCACGTCCGCCGCCTCCTCAGGCTCGCCCACCGCGGCTATCTCCTGGAGGAGGGGCGGACGGTCCTGACCGGGAGCGGCGCCGAGCTCCTGGAGCACCCCCACCTCCGCCGCTCGCTCCTCGAGCTGGCGCCGCAGAGGACGGGATGATCATGGGGCGCGGGCTCCGGGTCGCCGCGGGCCTGGGCCTCGCGGGCCTCGGCGTCCTGCTCGGGGCTCTCCTGCTCGCCCGCCCCGCTCCCGGACCGGCGGTGGAGCCGGGGTCGGGCCACGCGCTTTATCTCGCCCACTGTGCGACCTGCCACGGCGAGAGCGGCCGGGGGGACTCCTGGCGGGCCCGGCTCCTCTTCCTCCGGCCCGGCAACCTCACCGACCGCGAGCGGATGCAGGCGCTCTCGGATCAGTATCTCTTCGACGTCATCAAGCACGGGGGCGCCAGCTTCGGCATGCCCGGCATGCCCTCCTTCGGCTATCACCTGACCGACGACGAGGTCCACGCCCTGGTCGCCTACGTCCGCACTCTCGCCTCCCCGGGCGAGCGACCGCTTCGTGCGGATACCAGCCGAGGACCGTGATACACCGGTTATGGAAAAGAGCCCTGGAAGGCGAATTTTTTGATTCGCACGCCCAAACGACGATTGCCCATCTGCCAGCCATCCGCCTGTCGGAACTTATGACCCAGATACCTCCGCCTACTGAGCAACAGCGTATTGTGACCTGCCTTTCGGAGCAAATCGCGGCGGCGGAAAGAACCCGCAAGGCGCTGGAGGAGCAGCTCGGCACGATCCAACGCCCTGCCGGCAGCCCTCCTGCGCCGGGCCTTCCGCGGCGAGCTTTGAAGGCCCAGCTGCAAAGACTTGACAGTTATTTTCGATTTGCTGTAAAATCGATAATAAGCTTGCGGGCCGTTTTCGTCGCCGAAAATTAGCGGAACCCTACAAATGGCAAAGGCTCCTGGCCGGCGCGTCCGCTATCCCGAGGGGTACACGGCCTTTGTCCCCGACCCCCTGCCGCCGGAGCTGACCTGGACCCCGGCACTGGTCCGGGCGCTCTCCGACGCCGACAGGATGATCGGAAGGCTCGCGGGGGAGGGCGGAAGGCTGCCTAACCCGCACCTGCTCATCCGACCGTTCGTCAGGCGGGAGGCGGTGCTCTCCAGCCGGATCGAGGGGACCCAGGCGACGCTCGGGGAGCTGCTGGCGGCAGAAGCCGGGGCCGCTGTGGAGCGAAGCCCGGCCGACCTGCGCGAGGTGGCCAACTACGTGGTCGCCCTGGAGCACGGCATCAAGCGCCTGAGGAAGCTCCCCCTCTCTCTCAGGCTGATGAAAGAGCTCCATGAAAAGCTCATGGCAGGCGTGCGCGGGGATTATGCGACGCCCGGCGGGTTCCGGCGGTCACAGAACTGGATCGGGCCGCCGGGGTGCACGCTGGCGAACGCGGTCTACGTCCCTCCTCCCCCGACGGAGCTGATGGCATGCCTGGGAGCGTGGGAGAAGTTCCTTCACGACCGATCGCTGCCGCCCCTGGTGCAGATCGCGCTGGCCCACTATCAGTTCGAGGCCATCCACCCGTTCCTGGACGGCAACGGGCGCGTCGGGCGGTTGCTGATCACGCTCTTTCTTGTCGAGCGGGAGATCCTGCCCACCCCTCTGCTCTACCTGGGCGCGTTCTTCGAGGCAACCCGGCGCGATTACTATGAGCGTCTCCGGGACGTCACCGAGCACGGCGCATGGTCGGACTGGCTCCAGTACTTCCTGAACGGTGTTGCGCGGCAATCGGAGGATGCCCTGAGCCGGGCCGAGCGGATCAACCGGCATCTCGCGGAGTGGCGGGTGGCCGTCGCCGGGGCGTCGTCAAAGGCCCCGCCGGCGCTGGTGGATCAGCTCGCGGCCAATCCCTTCCTCACGGTCAAGGGCGCGGCGAAGCGGCTCGGCGTGGCGTTCACCACGGCCCAGCGTGCCGTGGCCAGGCTCGAGCAACTGGGGATCGTCGTGGAGGTCAGCCGGGCTAAACGGGACCGGGTGTACTGCGCGAAAGCTATCCTGGACATCCTCGAGGAGCCGGCCCGGCTGACGAGTTTGGAAACATTCTGATGCCTCGCCCCCGACGGAACGCGACCGGCGACGGCAGGTTGGAAACGCGGTGGGAGGCCAAGAGGGTCATTATCATGGGCGCCGCGGGAAGGGACTTCCACAACTACAACACCGTCTACCGCGACAACCCCGCCTACAAGATCGTCGCATTCACCGCGACCCAGATACCCGGAATAGCCAAAAGGAACTACCCGAAGGAGCTGGCCGGAACACTCTACCCGAACGGGATACCCATCTACCCCGAAGAAGAACTGCCCTCTCTCATAAAGAAGCTGAAGGCCGACCAGGTGGTCTTCTCATATTCCGATGTCTCGCATGAATACGTGATGCACAAGGCCTCCATCGCCCTGGCACATGGGGCAGATTTCCTCCTGCTCGGACCCACCTCCACCATGCTGACATCCTCCAAGCCTGTGGTCGCGGTCACCGCCGCCAGGACCGGCTCGGGTAAAAGCCAGGTATCGCGCAAGATCGTCCGCATCTTGAAGAGCCGTGGCGAGAGGGTGGGCGTGGTCAGGCATCCCATGCCCTACGGGGCCCTTGGAAAACAGGTCTCCCAGCGATTCGCCCGCCTGGAAGACCTGGATAGACATGAGGCCACCATCGAGGAGCGAGAAGAATACGAGCCCCATATCAGCAGCAGCACCGTAGTCTACGCGGGGGTGGATTACGCCAGGATCCTCAGAGAGGCCGAGCGAGAGGCGGACGCCATCGTCTGGGACGGGGGCAACAACGACTTCCCCTTCTTCAAACCGGATCTGCACATCGTGGTCCTCGACCCCCATAGGGCGGACCACGAGCTGGCCTATCATCCGGGCGAGACCAACCTGAGGATGGCTGATGTCGCCGTCGTCAACAAGATCGATTCAGCCAGCAGACCCGACATAGACAGGGTGATCGAAAACATCAAGGCTGTGAACCCCGAGGCGAAGATCATCCAGGCCAGGTCCACCGTGACCGTGGATGCGCCCGAGCTGATAAAGGGGAAAGATGTCCTGGTGGTCGGGGACGGGCCCACCCTCACCCACGGAGGCATGCCCTTTGGGGCCGGGACGATAGCCGCGAGGAGATATGGGTGCAAGCTCGTTGATGGGCGACGGTATGCCGTAGGCTCCATCGAACAGGTGTACCGGCAATATCCGCATCTCCGGCAAGAGCTGCCCGCGATGGGCTACAGCCGGAAGCAGATGAAGGAGCTGGAGGCCACCATCAACTCGGCCGAATGCGACGCGGTCATAGACGCGACGCCCGTCACGCTCCCGCGCATCATCAAGCTCAGCCGGCCCGTCGTCCAGGTCAACTACGAGCTGCAGGAAGTCGGAGCCCTGACCCTCGAGAAGGTCTTGAAGCAATGGATACCGCGGTAATCGGGCGGGACCGCTGATCCGGGGGCTTGACCCTGCGCCGGAAACGTGTTTTGTTCTCTTTAGGGCCAACTGGGCTGGAACGGGGCCTCGCCGTGATGCAGCCGCGTGTCCCCAGGGTCTTCGCCCCATCAGGCCACGCGATCCGCGCGAGCCTTGCCGGGATCGTCGCCGTCGTAGGGGTCGCGCTCGCCCCGGTCGCCGCCGCAGACGCGGTCCGCTTCCCGCTCACGCTCGATTATCAGACCCTGCAGCTCGCGATACGGAAGCACCTCCGCGACGAGTCAGGCGGCGAGCTCGTGCTCTGGCGGACGGATGACGGCTGCGGCACCTTCACCCTGCGCGAGCCGACGGTCTCGGCCGCCGCGGGTCGGCTGCGGATCGCCGGGCCCGGCGCCGCGCGCGCGGCCATCCCCTTCCTCGGCTGGTGCTGGGCGGAGGCGTCCTGGGACGGCCCCGTCGCGATCCTCGCGCGCCCGGAGCTCGGGCCCGACTGGAAGCTGCGCCTCCGCGACCTCGACACGCGGCTCGGCGAGGCGGAGGGGTCCGGGGGCGTGGCGCGCCGCGTCGCCGCCGTCGTGGCGCGGTGGGCCGAGCGGGAGGTCGCGGACTTCGCGTTCGACCTGGGGCCGCCCGTCCAGGAGGTCCGGGCTCTCCTCGGGTCCTTCGCCGCGACGGCCCAGGCCGCGCCGCTCCTGGCGGCGCTCCAGACCCTGCGGCCCGTCGCGGTCACGGTCGAGCCCGACGGGGTCAAGGTCGATCTCTCGATCGACCTGCCGTCGGCGCCCGCGGCGCCGCGGGCGCCCGAAGCGGCCCTCACCCCCGATGAGTTGAAGCGCTGGGAGGCGCGGCTCGAGAGCTGGGACGGCTTCCTGGTCTTCCTGGTCAAGAACCTCGGCGTCCTCGAGACGGACGCGGAGGCCCAGGACGAGCTGCTCGACGTGCTCCTCTCCGCCCGGCATGAGCTCACGGACGTCCTCGGGCGGGGTCCCGAGGCGGGCGTGGACCCGGTCCGCCAGCTCTTCCTCAACACGTGGAGCCGGGTCCGCGCCATCGTCCGCCGCGCGGCGCTCCGCAGCGGCGACGAGACACGCGCGCTCCGGTACGTCACGTTCCTGACGGCGGGCGACGCGCTCGCGGCGCTCGAGGCGGCCGCCCCGGCGGCGGGGCTCGAGATCTCGGCCGACGGGCTCAGGCGCCTCGCCCGCGTGCTCGACCCCGCGTACGCGGGCGATCCGGTCGAGTACTCGGACCTGCCGGATTCCACGCTCCGCCAACTCTTCAAGTTCCGCGACCCCGACGCGCCGCCGCGGCGGAGCCGGCGGCGCGCGCCGGGCAGCTGGGACTGGATCGGGCCGCGCGCCGCGCACGCCGCGGAGGCCGACGCCGAGTGGGTCGCGCTCGGTCACCGCCTCGCCGGTTGGGTCCCCGACTACAGGGAGGTCCGCGCCTACCGCGACACCGTCGCGAGGCTCCTCGAGGTGGCCGTCGAGCGCACGGTCGATCCCGACCGGCTCGACCCGCGCTTCGAGCGGCTCTTCGAGCACCTGGTGAAGGCCGTGGCCTGGCAGGAGAGCTGCTGGCGGCAGTTCGTCCGGAGCGGCGGGCGCGTTACCTACATCGCCTCGCGCACCGGCGACGTCGGCATGATGCAGATCAACGTCCGCGTCTGGCGCGGTTTCTTCGACCCGCAGAAGCTCCGCTGGAACGCCGCGTACAACGCCGGGGCCGGCGCGGAGATCCTCTGGCACCTCCTCACGCGCTACGGCGTGCGCGAGGCGCGGGCGGGGTTCGACAACGCCCCGCGCGCGACCTTCGCCGCTTACAACGGCGGGCCGTCCCGCCACCGCCGATACCGGCTGGCCACGACGCCGCCGCGCATCCGCGCCATCGACCACGCGTTCTGGGAGAAGTACCGAGCCGTCGCAGCGGGCGACGCCGAGGACCGCGTCCTCTGCCTCCCGCCGGGCGTCACCTCCTGACCGGCCCGAGGGCCGGCCCTTCAGCGCGGCCGGCTCACGAAGATCGTCACGGCGAAAGGCTGGACCCTCCCGCGCTCGTCCGGGATCTCGAACATCCCCTTGGCCCGCTCGATCCTGATCTCCAGCTCCGGCACGCCCACATGGGGGTCCCCGCGGACGATCCGATAGCTCTGGATGCCGTCCGGCTCCTGCCGGAACTCGGCCCGCTGGCCGGTCTTCTCCTCGTAGAACCGGACGACCTCCGTGGCGACCGCGTTCGTGGCGAACAGGTGCCGGACGGCGGGCCCCTCCTTGAAGCTCGTGATGTAGGTCGCCTTGGGGAAGGTCGGCACTCCCACCTCCTCCGCGGTCGGGGCGGCGGGTTGCTCCGCGCCCGTCAGGCCCGCCACCAGGAGCAGGCCGACGAGGACTCCTCCGATTGCCATGCCTCGTCGCTTCGCCATCATCGTTCTTCTCCCGCTAGAGGTTCTGACCCCGTGCCGGACCCGGGGCGGCGTGCCCGCCGTCTGCCCGGCGGCTCACCGCCCCTTGAACTGGGCCCTGCGCTTCTCCAGGAAGGCCCGCACCCCCTCGGCGTGATCCTCGGTGGCGAAGGCGATGGCCCAGGCCTTGGCCTCGACGGCGAGGCCGGCCTCCAGGGCGAGGTCGTGCCCCTCGTCGATCGCCTCCTTGATCAGCCGGAGGGTCACGGCCGACTTCTCGCGGAGCTTCTCGGCCAGGGCCCGCGCCTCCGCCATGAGCTGGTCCGGCGGGACCACCCGGTTGACCAGGCCGATCCGGTAGGCCTCGTGGGCGTCGAGCATCTCGCCCGTCAGGCAGATCTCCTTGGCCCGGTGCCGCCCCACCAGGCGCGCGAGTCGCTGGGTCCCCCCGGCGCCGGGGAGGACGCCGAGGTTGACCTCGGGCTGGCCGAAGCGGGCGGTCTCAGCGGCGATCACCAGGTCGCAGACCTGGGTCAGCTCGCACCCGCCCCCGAGGGCGAAGCCGTTGACGGCGGCGAGGGTGGGCTGGGGGAGCCGCTCGATCCGGGTGTAGAGGGCCTGGATCCGCTGCGAGAAGCCGAGGGCCTCGACGGCCGAGAGGGCCTGGAACTCCGTGATGTCGGCGCCGGCCATGAAGGCCCGGTCCCCCGCCCCCGTGATGATCACGACCCGGACCGCCGGGTCCCGCTCGAGCTCCGCCACGAGCTGGGCCAGCTCGCGCGTCATCTCCTGGTTGATCGCGTTCAGGGCCTTGGGCCGGTTCAGCGTGACGGTGGCGATCCCGTTGGCGCGCTCCACGAGCAGGGTGTTGAAGGCCATCGCTCCCTCCTCCCCGACCTCACCGCACGGTGCACGGGATGACCGCTCAAGTATACGACAAATCCCGGGGCCGAACAGCGGCGCGTCGCACCCGCCCCGGGGGTCCCCGGGTGAGAGGGGTAGATGGGCTCTGGGCGTACGAGATCGACACGCGGGACACCATCGAGCGCTCGAAGAAGGAGATCCGGGACAAGATCCAGTGGTTCCTCAAGTTCGCGGACATCACCACGAAGGCGGACGACTTCGTGGAATCCGCCACCATGAATCCCGCCTTCGAAGAGTCCGCCATGTTCGAGAACATGGTGGACCTCATGTTGAAGGACGAGTACGACGTCTACGTCTTCGACACGGCCCCCACCGCCAACGCCCGGCGCCTCCTGGGCATGTCCAAGGTGTACTCGCTCTGGGTGGACAAGATGCTGAAATCCCGGGAGGAGGCCCGGACCCTGCGCGAGATGCTCTCCTTCACCAAGAAGAAAGAGGAGGACCCGCTCCTCGAGTATCTCCTCCAGTTCCGGGCCCGGATGGCCCAGGCCCGCCAGCGCCTGACCGACGCCGAGAGGACCGCGTTCTTCTTCGTGACGCTCCCCGAGGCGCTCCCCATCGCCGTCATCACCCGCTTCATCGGCTGGTTCCACGATTTCGGCATCCCGGTCGGCGGGGTGGTC
>JACPHL010000286.1 GCA_016188625.1 Candidatus Rokuibacteriota bacterium
GGGGCCGAGCTCCCAGCGGAACTGCCAGACGCGCACCTCGAAGCGGGTCTCCTGTCCGGTCGGGCGAAGGCGGATATGGAAGGGGCGGCTCTGCCACCGGCTCATCGGCCCCCCGTAGGTGGTGCCGAGGGCCCGGCTCGACACCTTGCCGGTCGCGTCGAGCCCGACCACCTCCAGGGTGACGTCCTGGATCACACTGGCCCGCTCGGCGGTCACGATCCCCCGGACGATGACCCGATCCTCCTTCCGCTCGAGCGTCCAGTGGAGGTCGAAGAAGGGGTGCCCGAGATCGTGCTCGGCGAAGTGCTCCGGCGGGCGGGGGTAGGAGGAGGTGTACTGGACCCCCGCGCAGCCGGCCAGGAGCCCTGCGGCCACAACCATCGAAACGAACCTGAAGGGACGACTCTCCCACCGCCATCGGGAGATCCCGCGGGTCCACGAACGCCATCCTGCGCGATACCGCATGAAGCCCTCCTCAGTCACCGTTTCCCATCCCACCGAGGGGCGATCGGCTCACTGGAGAAACACAGAGGCCTCTCGCTTTAATCCCTGGTGTGAAAAACCGGACGGGCCAGCGGCACCGCTGGCCCGTCCCCGTGGCCGACTGGACCGACTGGCGTCGCTTACTTCCTGTCCCCGTCGATGCTGATCTCGGACGGATCGGTCACCACGACCCACGCCTCCTGGAGGCCCTCCGGCCGGAGGACAGCAGCCGACTCGGCCAGGACAGGGGCCGCCGAGGCCAGCACGGTCGCCCCCAGCAGCAGAGCGAGCAGAAACCGCTTCATGGACAGCACCTCCTTCTTCTTGGGTTTTCGAGATCCGCATGCCTCTCACGAACCTCACCCCTATAGATGCGCGGCGGCCCCGGCGGGATTCACCCGATCAGGCGGTCACGCCCGGCGGCCCGGCAGCGGTCAACGGCAGAAGAGCCTGCGGGGAAGGCCCCGCAGGCTCTCGACCGCCCAAACGGGCGCGCCGGTTAGAAGAAGAACCAGAGGGCGCCGTGGACGATGTTCACGTCGCCGTCGGTCCCGCCGAAGGTATCGACCCAGAAGCGCCGGTACTCGAGACCCGCCTGCCAGTGCTTCCAGAACTTGTGGAGGACGTTCACGTGGAGCGACTGCGCCTTCGCGTGGGAGCCCCCGCTGGCCGCCGCGATCTTCCTGTTCTCGTCGGCGTGAGGGCCAGGCCGGCGCCGACGTAGACGCCGTCGGACTCGACGTTCTCCACCTTGCTGGCGGCGGTCAGGCCGGCGCTCGGAAAGTCGCCGTTCCCGAGCCGGCCCAGGCCGTCGAGGTGCTGATAGTGGGCGAAGACCTTGACGGGGTCGAAGTTGGCCTGGGCGCTGATCTGGGCCGCCCAGGCGGCCTCGGTCTCGTCCTTCCCGCCCGGCAGGATGACCGTGTTCTTGGCGAGGGCCACGGCCGCTTCCGCCTGGAAGACCTTCTGCAGCCACGACACCTTGCCGGCGAAGAGGGGGAGATCCTGGCCCCGCCCCTGGGACTCATCCACGGAGGCGGCGCCGAGGTTCTCAAGGGAGTGCTGTTCGATGGCGGCCTCGAGGACCAGGTCCCCCGCCTTCCAGCCGGCGCGAAGCTGGGGCTGGCGGGAGAAGATCTGGCCGGCCGGGCCGTTGAAGTCCACGAGGTTGGGCTGGGCGACCGTGTCGTTCATCAGGAGCGACCAGTACTGGCCGGCCAGGACGAAGAACCCGGAGGGGTGGTCGCCCCGCACGAAGGCGTGGCGGAGCCGGAGGTGCCGGCTGTTGCTGGTCAGGGCGGTCCCGTCAGCCGTGAAGAAGTCGGTCTCGACCCTGGCCCACATCTTGACCCCGCCCACCTCGTCCCGCGCGTCGATCCGGAGGCGGGTCTGGCGGGCGTCGAGGAGGGTCTGGGAATTATCCGCCTCCCTGTTGGTATCGAGGGGGGTCCCCGAAGAGGAGGGGGAAAGGCCGACGATCTTGTCGCTGTACTGCACATCGAGCTTGACGTACCCGCTGACCCCGACCTTCAGCTCGGCCGCGGCGGGCGAAGGAGCGCCCACCAGGCCCGCGCCGAAGAGCAGGGCCACTGCCATCACCGCCCACTTTTTCATCGCCCTTCACTCCTTTTGTTCAAGGTCTCACTCGCAGGTTCCACCGCTGTGTCACGCGTCCACGCTCCAGCATCAGGCCCTGTCCCGAAAGCGGTCGATCTCACCTCCCTTCCGTCCTGTAGCTCACAGCACAGCCCCTGAGCGACGCCGTCGAGTGGCCCCTCTCACAGTCCACGAGATCCGCTGACCGAGATACGACGGCTACCGTTTTAACATTTGCGGGAGTGGAACCTATTCCCGTCCTCCCGGGACGGGTTCCGGTCCCTCACGAGCAAGGAGTACCTCTTTTCACAGTATTCGCCACCGGCACTGAAAAGTTTGTGGAACAAAGCACAGCTCGGCCGACGCAAAGGCGATCCAATCCCAACGAGTCAGACCCCTCTGCCCAGACGCGAATGCCCGCTGGCGGCGGGGAAAAAAAGGCCGGGCCAGCTCACCGCTGGCCCGGCCCCGTATGCCGAGCGGACCGACTGGCGTCGCC
>JACPHL010000279.1 GCA_016188625.1 Candidatus Rokuibacteriota bacterium
CGAGGCCGAGCGGCTCATGGCCGAGGGGGTGATCGAGGGCGGGATGCTCCCCAAGGTGGAGTCTTCCCTCCGGGCCCTGGCCGGGGGGACGGTGAAGGCCCACATCATCGACGGCCGCCTCCCCCACGCCCTGCTCCTGGAGATCTTCACCAAGGCGGGGATCGGCACGGAGATCGTCCTATGACGCCGGAGCGCATGGACACCAAGACGATCCTGGAGTGGGCGGAGCGACACCTGATGACCACCTACGCCCGGGCCCCCCTCTGCCTGGTGCGGGGCGACGGGGTCCGGGTCTGGGACGCAGACGGCAAGGAGTACCTCGACTTCGTGGGCGGGATCGCGGTGGACGCCCTCGGGCACTGCCACCCCAAGGTGGTGGCGGCGCTCCGGGAGCAGGCCGGGACCCTGCTCCACGTCTCCAACCTCTTCCACATCGCCCCCCAGGCCCAGCTCGCCAGGCTCCTCGTCGAGCACTCCTTCGCGGACCGGGTCTTCTTCTCGAACTCCGGGGCCGAGGCCAACGAGGCCGCCATCAAGCTCGCCCGGAAGTACGCCAAGGAGGCCTTCGCCTCCGACCGCACCGAGATCATCACCATGCGGGGCGGCTTCCACGGCCGGACCCTGGCCACCCTGACCGCGACCGCGCAGGAGAAGTACCAGCGCGGCTTCGAGCCCCTGGTCCCCGGGTTCAAGTACGTCCCGTACGGGAACCTCCGGGCGGTGGAGCAGGCGGTGGATTCCCGCACCGCCGCCATCCTGGTCGAGCCGATCCAGGGGGAGGGCGGGGTCGTCGTCCCGGACGACGGCTACCTCCCCGGCCTCCGCCGGCTCTGCGACGAGACCGGCGTCCTCCTGATGCTCGACGAGATCCAGACCGGGGTGGGGCGAACCGGGCGGCTCTGGGCGTACCAGCATTGGGGCGCGGAGCCGGACGTCATGACGCTCGCCAAGGCCCTGGCCGGCGGGCTCCCCATCGGTGCGACGCTGGCCAAGGAGTTCTGCGCGCGGGCCTTCACGCCGGGGAGCCATGCCTCGACCTTCGGCGGGAACCCCCTGGTGACCCGGGTGGCCCTGGCCGCCCTCGAGACCGTGATCGCGGAGCGGCTCCCGGAGCGGGCGGCCCGGATGGGGGACTACCTCCTGGCGCGCCTCCGCGAGTTGGCCGCCCGGTTCCCGGCGGTCCGAGCCGTCCGGGGGATGGGGCTCCTGGTCGCCCTCGAGCTGGACCGCCCGGCCGGGCCGCTGGTGGCGGCGTGCCGGGAGCAGGGCCTCCTCGTCCTGACGGCCGGGGAGCAGGTTCTCCGGATGACCCCGCCCCTCATCGTGAACGAGGCTGCCGTGGACCGGGCCGCGGAGGTCTTGGAGGACGTGCTGGGTCGGGAGGTGGCATGAGGCACCTCCTCTCCATCGCCGACCTCCGGCGCGAGGACGTGGAGGCCCTCTTCCGCCTGACCGCCGAGCTGAAGGCGCGGCGGGCCGAGGCCCGGACGGTCCTGACCGGGAGACCCTCTTCCGCCTGACCGCCGAGCTGAAGGCGCGGCGGGCCGAGGCCCGGACGGCCCTGACCGGCCGGACGCTGGCGCTGCTCTTCGAGAAGCCCTCGCTCCGGACGCGGGTGACCTTCGAGGTGGGGATGCGGCAGCTCGGCGGCGAGGCGATCTACCTGGGCGCCCAGGAGATCCAGCTCGGGGTGCGCGAGCCGGTCCCGGACGTGGCGCGGAACCTCGGGCGGTGGGTGGACGCCATCGCGGCCCGCACCTTCCGCCACGCGACCGTCGAGGAGCTGGCCCGCCACGCCGGGGTGCCGGTGATCAACGCCCTCTCCGACCGCGAGCACCCCTGCCAGGCCCTGGCCGACTTCTTCACCCTCTGGGAGCGCGGGCAGGAGCTCGACAAGTTCCGGCTCGCCTGGATCGGCGACGGCAACAACGTCTGCCACTCGCTCCTGCTCCTGGCCGGGCTCGTCGGCGCGGAGATCGTCTGCGCCTGCCCGGCCGGGTACGAGCCCGATCCCGGCGTGGCGGCCCGGGCCCGCGAGCTGGGCGCGCGCGTCGAGGTGATCCCCGACCCGCGCGAGGCCGCGACGGGCGCCGACGCCCTCTACACCGATGTCTGGATCAGCATGGGGCAGGAGGCCGAGCAGGAGACCCGGCGACGGGCCTTCCGCGGTTACCAGGTCA
The DNA here is from genome assembly GCA_016188625.1 of Candidatus Rokuibacteriota bacterium. Lineage (GTDB taxonomy): Bacteria > Methylomirabilota > Methylomirabilia > Rokubacteriales > JACPHL01 > JACPHL01. The sequence goes on from JACPHL010000279.1 coordinate 2,181, forward strand.
ACGAGGACCTCCTGGCCTTCGCCCGCGTCGGCGCGGTGGTGATGCACTGCCTGCCGGCCCACCGGGGCGAGGAGATCAGCGAGGAGACGCTCGATGGGCCGCACTCGGTCGTCTTCGATCAGGCCGAGAACCGCCTCCACGTCCAGAAGGCCCTCCTCCTGACGCTCCTGGACCGGACAGCCCCATGAGCGGCCCGAAGAAGATCGTCCTCGCCTACTCCGGCGGGCTCGACACCTCGGTCATCCTCCGCTGGCTCCTTGCGACCTACGGCGCGGAGGTCGTCGCCTACACCGCCGATCTGGGGCAGGGGGAGGAGCTCGGGGCGGTCCGGGACAAGGCCCTGGCGACCGGGGCCAGCCGGGTCCGCGTCGAGGACCTCCGCGAGCCCTTCGTCCGGGAGTTCGTCTTCCCCGTCCTCCGCGCCAACGCCGTCTACGAGTCCGGCTACCTCCTGGGGACCTCCTTCGCGCGCCCCCTCATCGCCCGGCGCCAGGTGGAGGTCGCCCGGGAGGAGGGGGCCGACGCCGTGGCCCACGGGGCGACCGGGAAGGGGAACGACCAGGTCCGCTTCGAGCTGACCTACGCCGCCCTGGCGCCCGAGCTGCGGGTGGTCGCCCCCTGGCGGGAGTGGGACCTCCGCTCGCGCTCCGATCTCATCGCCTACGCCGAGCGCCACGGGATCCCCGTCCCCACCTCGCCCGAGCGCCCCTACTCGACGGACCGGAACCTCTTCCACGTCTCTTACGAGGGCGGGATCCTCGAGGACCCCTGGGCCGAGCCGCCGCCGGAGATGTTCCTCCTGACGGTGGCCCCCGAGCGGGCCCCCGACCGCCCCGCCACGGTCGAGCTCGACTTCGAGGGCGGCGACCCCGTGGCCGTGGACGGCGAGCGCCTGGGCCCGGTCGCCCTTCTCGAGCGGCTCAACCGCCTCGGGGGCGCCCACGGCGTCGGCCGGGCGGACCTGGTGGAGAACCGCTACGTCGGGATGAAGTCGCGGGGGGTCTACGAGACCCCGGGCGGGACGATCCTCCACCTCGCCCACCGGGCGCTGGAGTCGATCACCCTGGACCGGGAGGTCCTCCACCTGCGGGACTCCCTGGTGGTGCGCTACGCCGAGATGGTCTACTACGGGTACTGGTACGCCCCGGAGCGGGAGGCCCTCCAGGCGCTCGTGGACGAGGCCCAGCGGGACGTCACCGGGACGGTCCGCCTCAGGCTCTACAAGGGGGGCGTGACCGTCACCGGCCGGCGCTCCCCCCGCTCGCTCTACCGGCCCGACTTCGCCACCTTCGAGGAGGATCAGGTCTACCGCCAGCAGGACGCGGAGGGGTTCATCCGCCTGAACGCCCTCCGCCTTCGGATCCGCGCCCTCCGCGATCGGGCCCGCGACTGATCGATGCGGGTGGAGCCGGAAGGGCTTCTCTCCCTTGACAAAATCGGCGTCTCGGGCGCATACTAAACACAGTTTTAGCCTGCAGCGCTGAGGGGATGTGTGAACCTGCCGACCCAGCTCACCCTGATCCGGATCTCCCTGGTCCCCCTCGTCGTGGTCTTCCTCATCTCCTCCGCCTGGGTGCACTCCCTCATCGCCGCGGCGATCTTCGTCGCCGCCTCGCTCACCGACTGGCTGGACGGCCTCATCGCGCGCCGGCGCCATCAGGAGACCACCCTCGGCAAGCTCCTCGACCCGGTGGCCGACAAGCTCCTGGTCGCGGCCGCGCTCATCTCCCTGGTCCAGATCGGCACCGTCCCGGCGTGGATGGTGCTCCTGATCGTCGGGCGGGAGTTCGCGGTCACCGGGCTCCGGGGGGTCGCCGCCTCGCTGGGGATGCTCGTCCCCTCGAGCGACCTGGCCAAGTACAAGACGGTCCTCCAGTACGTCGCCGTCACCCTCCTGATCCTCGAGCGGAGCCTCCCCGACACCGTGATGCCGGACTACGTCTACCTCTCGCGCGGCGTCCTCTGGGCGGCCCTCATCCTCACGGTGGCCTCGGGGATCGATTACTTCATCCGCTTCTTCCGCAAGAGCGACCTCGAGGCCATGGTGAAGGGAGAGGACCGCTGGCCGTGAGCTCCCTTCTCCTCCCCCTGATCTACCTCCTGGGCGCGGTCCCCACGGGGTACCTCCTCGCCCGCCTCCGGGGGATCGACATCCGCCGTCACGGGAGCGGGAACATCGGCAGCACCAACGTCCTCCGCACCCTGGGGCGAGGACCGGCGGCCCTCACCCTCCTCGCGGATGTCGCCAAGGGGTGGCTGGGGGTCTGGGCGGGCCACTGGGTGGGGGCCGACCCGCTCTGGCCAGCCCTCGCCGCGGTCCTGGTCGTGCTCGGCAACTGCTGGTCGCCCTTCCTCGGCTTCCGGGGCGGCAAGGGGGTCGCCACCGGCTTCGGGGCCGCCCTGGCCCTGGCGCCATGGGCCACCCTGCCGGCGGGGCTGGTGTGGGCGATCCTCCTCGCCTCCTGGCGCTACGTCTCGCTCGCCTCACTGTCGGCCGCGGTCTGCCTCCCCCTGGGGGTCTTCCTCCTGGGGTACCCGCTCCCCGCGGCCGGGGCCGGCCTGGCGATCGCGCTGATCGTGGTCGTGCGCCATCGCGAGAACATCCAGCGCCTCCTGGCCGGGACGGAGCGGCGCCTCGGGGAGAAGGTGACAGCTTGATGGCCCCCACCGCGGTGGTCGGCGCCGGGGCGTGGGGGAGCGCGCTGGCCATCCACCTGGCCCGGCTCGGCCGGGCCGTCCGCCTGTGGGTCTTCGAGCCCGAGCTCGCGGCGCTGATCGCCGAGCGGCGGGAGAACCCCTGGTATCTCCCGGGGGTCCCGATCCCGCCCGAGGCGACGCCGACCTCGTCCCTCGAGGAGGTCGTGGCCGAGGCCTCCTGTGTCATCGTGGCCGTCCCCTCCCACGTGTTCCGCGGGGTGGCCACCCGGCTGGTCGCCTGCGCCCCGGACGGGGTCCCGGTGGTGAGCGCGACCAAGGGGCTCGAGGAGGGGACCCAGCAGCGGATGTCCGAGATCCTGGACTCGCTCACCGGGGGGACGCGGCCGGTGGCCGCCCTGTCCGGCCCCACCTTCGCCCTGGAGGTGGCCCAGGGGCTCCCGACCGCGGCGGTGCTGGCGGCCCGGGAGCCCGAGGTGGCGTCCGGGCTCCAACAGGCGCTCTCGAGCCCGAGCCTCCGGTTCTACACCCAGACCGATCTGGTCGGGGTCGAGCTGGGCGGGGCGCTGAAGAACGTCATGGCGATCGCCGCCGGGCTCTCGGACGGCCTCGAGCTCGGGACCAATGCCCGGGCGGCCCTCCTGACCCGCGGGCTCGCCGAGATCACCCGCCTCGGCGTCGCGCTCGGCGCCCGCCCGGCGACCTTCGCCGGCCTCGCCGGGCTCGGCGACCTCGTGCTGACATGCACTGGACCGCTCTCCCGGAACCGCCGGCTGGGGATCGAGCTGGGTCAGGGGAGACCCCTGGCGGAGATCCTGGGCGCGACCCGCGCGGTCGTCGAGGGGGTGAGGACGACCGCCGCCGCCCTGGCGCTCGGCGCGCGGCACGGGGTGAGCCTGCCGATCACCACCGAGGTCGGCGCCGTCCTCTTCGAGGCCAAGCCTCCCCGGCAGGCCCTGGCGAGCCTGCTCGCCCGCCAGGCCCGCACGGAGGAGGAGCCCGGAGAGGCGCCCGGGGGACCACCACTCATCGCGGCGCCCGGCCGGGGCCGAAGGGGGAGAGAGCACCGTGCCTGAGCTGAGAAAGGATCCCGTGATCGGCCGCTGGGTCATCATCGCCACCGAGCGGGCCCGTCGCCCCTCGGACTTCGTCCCGGAGACGGCGAAGCCCAAGGGTGCGGCGGAGTGCGTCTTCTGCCCCGGCAACGAGGGCAAGACCCCGCCGGAGGTGCTGGCCTACCGTCCCCACGGCGGACCCTGGACGCTGCGCGCGGTCCCGAACAAGTTCCCGGCCCTCCAGATCGAGGGCGAGCTCGTCCCGAGCGGGGAGGGGATCTACGATCGCCTGGCGGGGGTGGGGGCGCACGAGGTCATCATCGAGACCCCCGATCACGCGGCGACCCTGGCCACCCTCCCCGAGGCGGCGGTCGCCGACGTCTTCTTCGCCTACCGGGACCGCCTGGTGGATCTCAAGAAGGACCCCCGCTTCGAGTACATCCTGATCTTCAAGAACCACGGGGCCGCCGCCGGGGCCTCCCTGGAGCACCCCCACTCCCAGCTCATCGCCACGCCGATCCTCCCCAAGATGGTGATCGAGGAGCTCGACGGCGCCGCCCAGTACTTCCGGTACAAGGAGCGCTGCGTCTGGTGCGACATCGTCCGCCAGGAGCGGCGCGACGGGCAGCGGATCATCCTGGACGAGGGCGGCTTCCTGGCCCTCGCCCCCTTCGCCCCCCGCTTCCCCTTCGAAACCTGGGTCCTCCCCGCCGCCCACCAATCGTCCTACGAGCAGATCCAGCCCAACGAGGTGGAGGCCCTGGCCCGGCTCATGCGGCGCCTCACGGGCCGGGTGAACCGAGTCCTCGGGGAGCCGCCCTACAACTACATCATCCATACGGCCCCGCTCCGGGAGGGCCCGCTCCAGCACTTCCACTGGCATCTGGAGTTCATGCCCAAGCTGACGCGGGTGGCGGGCTTCGAGTGGGGGACCGGCTTCTTCATCAATCCGACCCCGCCGGAGGCCGCCGCGCGCTTCCTCCGGGAGGGGGGCGATTGACAGCCTTCGCCGGCCCCTGCTACAATCCGCCAGAGCGGGAATAGCTCAGGGGTAGAGCACTACCTTGCCAAGGTAGGGGTCGCGGGTTCAAATCCCGTTTCCCGCTCCAGTTTTTTCTGCGTAGCCGACGGCGGCTCGACGGGGCGGCGTAGCCAAGTGGTTAAGGCGGAGGTCTGCAAAACCTCTACTCAGCGGTTCGAATCCGCTCGCCGCCTCCATTGACCCCATCTCCAGGCGTCCGGTCCCGGCGGGGACGGGATCCCCATCGCGGTCTCACCCAGAGACGAAGGAGGACCTGACCATGGCCCTGTGGAAGGAGACGCAGTCGCGGCGGGAGGCCGAGCCGTTCGCGCGCCCGGTTACCGCCCCCGAGTCGCCGTTCCAGTCCGAGCCCCACGACCTCCGGCCTGTCCCGGGCCCGCACGGGGAGTCGCTGCTCGCGGCGGGGATGAGCATCGAGGGGAAGATCGAGGGGGCCGGGAACGTCCGGATCGCCGGACGCTTCAAGGGGAGCGTCCACGTCCGGGGGGAGCTGACCATCGAGCCGGGGGCCAGCATCAACGGCGAGGTCAAGGCGGACTCGGTCCTGGTCGGCGGCGAGGTGCAGGGGAACATCGTCGCCCGCTCGCGGGTGGAGTTCCAGGAGTCGGGGTCCCTGGTCGGGGACCTCAAGGCCGGGAGCCTGACGGTGGCCGCCGGCTCCAAGATGAAGGCCAAGGTGGAGTTCGGGTGGAAGGAGGGCGAGGTGGCCGGGGAGCCGGAGTCGCTCGGCGAGGGGCAGGGCCGCTGATGCGGGCAGGGGCGAGCCAGGCGGGTGAGGCCTGGAACTGCCCCCACTGCGGGGAGCGGATCCTCCGGTCGGCGGCGGTGTGTCCGGCCTGTCAGCGCCACCTGCGCGTGGACGCGACCCGGCCGCGCCCCCAGGCCGGTGAGGCCGCCTGCCCGCTCAGCGTGGAGGGGCTGATCCGGCACCCCGGGTCGAGCGAGCCGTGGGAGTACGCGGTCCTGGTCGAGGTCCACGACGGTCGCGGCGAGCTGCTGGCCCGGCGGGTGGTCGGGGTCGGGGCCATGCGCTCCGCCGAGAGCCGGAGTTTCAGCCTGCGCGTCGAGGTCTTCGCCCCGGGCCCGGTCCCGCCGTTTCGTCCTTGACCCGGGCGCGCCGGTCCGGGACAATCCACACGGGCCGGGGTGGCGGAATCGGGAGACGCGGCAGACTTAAAATCTGCTGGGGCTCCGCCCCGTGGGGGTTCGACTCCCCCCCTCGGCACCAAGGATTCCGCGAGGTTGGCCGACACCCCCCCGTGACTCCACCCCCGCCGAGGGGCCGACTGTAACCGAAACTGTAGCCGTTTGCCGCCGAGTCGCCGCCTCGGCCAGCTTCTCGGCCGCCACCTGGAGATCCCCCTCGCTCACGATGTTGTACCGCTCGAACACCGCGCGGGTCTTATGCCCGGAGAGCTGCATCGCTACCCGCTCCGGCACACCGGCCCGGACCATGTTCCTGCTGGCCGTCCGCCGGAAGTCGTGGGGGATGCGGCCGGGGCAGCCCGCGAGCTTGCAGGCGCTCTCCCAGGACCCCCGGAAATCCTTGATGGGGCGTCCCCGCCGATGGAACACCCACGGGATGATCCGCCCGGTCTGCCGCTGGAGGACCTCGGTCGTAGCCCGTTGGGCCTCGAGGAGCGCCCCGAGTTCGGGGGTGAAGGGGAAGGTCCGGGCCTCGTCGTTCTTCGTGCTGCCCGGCTCAAGGCGGACCACCCCCGCCTCGAAGTTCACCTGAGCCCAGGTCAGGGGGAGCACTTCGGAGGGCACTCGCCAGCCCGTGAGATAGGCGAACGTGACGACGGGGCGGAGGGCCTTTGGGAGATGCCGCCGGACGGCCTCAAACTGCTCCGGCTCGAAGAACCCCTTGCGGGGCGCGGCCTCCTTGAGCCGCGGGATATGCGGGCGGGAGAGGAGACGCCCCGCCTCTATGGCCAGGCGGTACGCCCGGCGGAGCAGGGCCAGGTCCCGGTTGAGGGTGGCGTTGCTCAGGGCCTCGGGCCCGTCTTGGCGCTCGGTGATGTAGGTCCGGAGGTCGGCCGTGGTCAGCTCGCTGTGGCGTGACATCGCCTCCCACCGTCCTCCTCCCACCCTGAGGGGTATTCAGGCCCAGGCCCGGCATGGGAGGATCTCCGGGCTTTTCGGACGCGACCCTAGGGCCTGACAGCTTTTATCGCCTTTCGATGCTCCTCGGTCCAGGGCACGGCCACTTCAACAATTGGCTGGAGATTGTCGCGGATCAACTGGATCTTCAGGGTGGATTGCGTCTTGAGATATTCGAGGAGACGCGGGTCTCGTGCCTGGACCGTTTTGATATTGAGGCTTTGTCTCCCCGAGAGTTCGAACACAAGATGGAGAGTTCGTACGCCATTCATCCATTCGACACTCGTAACGGAGACTTCGGGCCGATCCGGCCCACTTCCAGTGGTAGGTGCCTTGACGACGACCCTACACTGGTCCGCCTCCTCTATTGCAAGGCCGTCGCATGATGGATCTTTCAGCTTCGCTCCTTCCCGATGAGTAAGTGGCCGCACGCGTCTTTCCTCCGCTTCAGCCGGGGTCAATATGCGCTGCCCCGAGGCGCTATTCGAGCAATTCTGACCTCGCGCCGCTCGGTGTTAAAGGAATAAACGATTCGGTACGTCCCGCAGAAAACTTTTCGCCAGTTACAGTGAAGCGATCCAGCGAGATGTGCCCAAGATGGCGGAGGGCCCATCGGGCTTAAGCAGATTTCGGCCAGTGCCCTGCCTAGGTCCTGCGTTTTGTGGGGATAGCGCTTCCGAAACTTCTGGACGAGGGAAGGATTGGCAATTTTGTAAGACGAGTACAGGGCCTAAGTCCCCATATAGCGCTTTAGCTCATCGAGTCCCATCGGCGTTTCGGGCTCTCCAGTGTCTCGGATTGCCTCCGGGTTCTGGCCGTCTGCGATTTCTTCGGCTGTGGCTTCCCACGAGAGGATTTTTTCGACTAGCTGGAAGAGATCGCCAGTTCGGCAGGCCCGTACGGTAGCCCTGAGAAGTTCCACCCCCATGATTGCGCGGTCGTTCTCAGCGAGTGTCTCAATGATCCAGGTTACCTTTTGATCGCTGGGTAATTCGATCTCTTCCGTGATGGATCGTATGTCAGCCGTGTCGGTGCAGGTTCGCGTCTCGGGTTTGGGAGAAACCTCAGGTGACCATACCTGGAAAGATGGGGCGCTGGCAGTCGCGATCATGAAGTTCCACTCCCTTCTTCACTCAACTGGCGAACTTCAAAGACGTGAATTCCTGCCGGTTCCTCCTTGTCGTCAAGCATTACTAGAAACTCGTGAACTCCCACAGCTTTTAGGGGTAATGGCGCCACTCTCAGGGTTAACGTTCCTATTCCGGCCCTCGGAGCTGTGACTGTACCCGAGACAATTGCTATCACATTTTGCGAATCTCGATGCCGAAGCTGCGCACGAAACTTGTATGTGCCCGCCTCATCAGCGTCCCAAATCTGGAAGAAAGATAGCCCCGGAAGAGTGACTGGGATCTCTGGCACAAGAATGTTCGGGGTGTAGACCCCGAGAAGCATGAGCTTGCCGTTGGCTTCTTTGCGTATGTCATCGCAAATAAGAGTAGCTCTTAATGTCAACGCCATGAATGGGTCTGCCCCCTCGACCTGGTGACAGTTTAACACGCTTTGATTGGCTACTCCAACAGCCGCTCCAGCTCGTGGAGCCGGGCCGAGGTCGATCTGGGCGGGCTCCGGGTGGCGCACCTCAGCGACATGGGACATCTCCCGACGGAGGCGCAGTATCAGGCGCTGGAACGGGTCGATCTCCTCCTCGTCCCGGTCGGCGGGCACTTCTCCATCGATGGCCGCCAGGCGCGGGAGATCGTCGAGCGGCTCAAGCCTCGGGTCGCCATCCCCATCCACTACAAGACCGCCGCCACCGCCACCTGGCCCATCGAGGACGAGCGCGCGTTCGTCGAGGGCCATCCCAGGGTCAGCCGCCTTTCCACCTCCCGGGTCGTCCTGGGCCGGGGGGCGCTTCCGTCGGCCACGGAGATCTGGGTCCTCGAGCCGCCGAGATAGGGCGACGGAGAGGGCCCCGG
>JACPHL010000280.1 GCA_016188625.1 Candidatus Rokuibacteriota bacterium
GCGGGCGCGCCACCGGGTGGGCGAGGGGGCGCGGGCGGCGGCCGGGCCGGCGGCAGAGCGGGCCGAGGCGGAGCCCGAGGCGCGGCCCCGGGAGCGGGAGGCCGAAGAGGAGGTGGAGGAGACCGGGGCGGGGCCGGCGCGCCGCGGGGAGGGACGGCAGCGGATCACCCCCGTGGTCGCCAGGCTGATGGAGCGCCACGGCCTCGGCATCGAGGATCTCGGGGCGATCGAGGGGACCGGGCTTGGCGGCCGGGTGACCAAGCAGGATCTCCTGACCTACCTGGAGCGCCGCGGCGGGGCCGAGACGGCCGCTCCCGTGCCGCCCCGGGCGGAGCTGGCGCGCCGCCCGCGGCCGCTGGCACCGGAGCGGGAGGCGGAGGAGGCCGAACCCCGCGAAGAGCCGATCGAGGAGATCCCCCTCAAGGGGCTCCGCAAGGCGATCGCCGAGCACATGGTCCTCTCCAAGCGGACCGCCCCCCACGTCACCACCGTGGCCGAGGTGGACATGACGACCCTGGTCGAGTTCCGGGCGCGGCACAAGGCCCGCTTCCAGGAGGAGGAGGGGGTCCCGCTCACCTTCATGCCGTTCATCGTCCGCGCCGTCTCGGAGGCCCTCAAGGCCTTCCCCTCCCTCAACGCCTCCCTCGTGGGGGAGAAGATCCTGCTCCGGCGCTACTACCACATCGGGGTGGCCGTGGCGACCGAGGCCGGACTCGTGGTCCCGGTCGTCCGGCACGCGGACCGGCTGTCGATCCGCGAGCTGGCGCGGGCGCTCCACCGGGTGGGCGAGGGGGCGCGGGCGCGGAAGCTCTCCCCCACGGAGCTGGAGGGCGGGACCTTCACCATCACCAACCCCGGGGTCTTCGGGGGGATCCTCTCGACCCCGATCATCCACCAGCCGCAGGCCGCCATCCTGGGCGTCCAGGCGATCCGGAAGCTGCCGGTGGTGCGGGACAATCAGATCGTGATCCGCTCCATGATGTACCTCTGCCTCTCCTACGATCACCGGATCGTGGACGGGGCGACCTCGGTCCAGTTCCTCCAGGCGGTCCGCCGCCACCTGGAGGATCCGATGGGGATGCTGGTCTAGGGCGCCGGGTGACTGGAGCGCCGGGAGGCTCACCCTGAGCTGGGGAGAGGAGACCATGAGCATGAAGAAGTCGCGTGGGTACGAGATCCCGAAGGTCTTCGAGGAGGCGCACGCCCGCGGGTTCTCCGGCTTCCAGCTCGCCCCCAACCCGGAGGAGCTCCTCGACCCCAGGGACCCCGACCGCACGCTCCGCCCCGAGCGTTACAGCCACGAGACGGTCCTCAAGCGGCGGGCCCCCAACGCCAACCGCCAGGCCTCCCTGGCGGAGATCGAGGCCCTCAAGGCGAAGGCGGAGCAGGTCCTGGCCGGCCCCCACCGGTACGAGGCCCAGGCCGTCATCGGCGGGATGCCGGTCCGCCTCCGCACCAACTCCCCCCACGCCTCCAACTTCTGGCGCCGGAACTGGTTCCTCACCGACCCCGCCGCCGTGGATGCGGCCGCCGGGCGGTACGGGGTCGCGGTGGTCCGGATGTGGTGCGCCCTCGAGCGGCGCGACCCCGACTCGGCCGGGGCCTACTACTGCCGGGAGACCAGCGAGTGCGTCTTCTGGAACACCGACTACTACGGCCAGATGAAGAGCTGGGCCCTCGGGGCCGCGGGGGCCGAGCTGGCCCGCTTCGGGATCCACTCGATCCACGGCGCCTGCGTGGACATCAACGGGCACGGCGTCCTCATCATCGCCCCGACCGGCACCGGGAAGTCCACCTACACCCAGCTCCTCGCCTACGTCGAGGCCCTGGACCCCCGCTTGACGGGCGAGATCAACTCGGACGACTGGGTCTACGTGAAGGACGGCGTGGCCACCCCCTCGGAGCGGCACATCTACGTCAGGACCAACGCCGTCCGCGACGACCTGGACGAGGCGGCGATGGATCCCGGGATGGCCAAGCTCAAGGGGATCTTCGACGCGAGCCCCGCCGAGAACGTCCCGGTCGGGGCCGGCCGCCGCCTCTACAGCGAGGTCCCCAACTCCCGCTGCATGATCGACCCCGGGACCCTGGCCCGGGTCACCTTCAGGACCCCCATCGACCTGATCGTCCTCCTCCGCCGCGACGACCGCTCCCCGTTCGAGCGCTTCCTCTCCACCGTGGAGGCCCTCGCGGTCCTCGAGGAGGGGGAGTTCACGGTCCAGCCGGGGGCGGGGCCGAAGGAGCAGTGGGGGAAGCTCGCCAAGGAGCCGTGGTACAACCCCTACCTCCTCCGCCCGGACCGGGAGTTCGAGCGGCGGATGTTCGCCTCCTACCAGGACGTCCACGGGGCGCGCTACCTGATCTACAACACCGGGGCCGCGGTCTGCGCCCGGGAGTTCGGGATCAAAAAGCCTGTCGAGGCCCTGACCCACGAGGACTACCAGCGGATCATCGAGGGGACGGGCCGGCGGATCCTCGAGCGCCTCGAGGAGGTCGCCGCGGCGAAGCGCCGCCGGTAGGCAACGCAGCGAGTAACCTGCCCGGCGCCCACCCCTCGCTCCGCAGCTCCACGGCGCCCTTCCGTGGCCGGCTTGGCGGCCCCAATGAGACCCGCAGTTTTCCTTAATAGTTTATGCATAGAAGTAGCAATCTACTTATAATAAAGTATAATTTCCTTCTTGACTATGACAATCATTGTGATAAACTTTGAGCGAGATGCCGGGACGGGCTCTGAAGATGGCACGTTTAAAACGGGGGTGGAGCCAAACGGAGGCTGCTGCTCGTCTGGGTGTCTCCCAGGCCTATCTCGCCATGCTTGAAAGCGGTAAGCGACGACTTCCGCCCCGTCTCGCTCGACAGGCCATGAGGCTCTACGGTCTACCGCCAACGGTTCTGCCGCCATCCGGCTCTGTCGCAAAGAGGACGGCTAACGCCGAGACCTTGGCAAAGCAGCTTGCAGCATTGGGATACCCAGGCTTTGCCTACCTTCGCCTGCAAGGCGTTCCGCGGAAGAATCCTGGTGAAGTGTTGCTAACGGCTCTGGCCCAGGAAGATCTGGAGCCACGGGTGGTGGAGGCCCTTCCCTGGCTTCTTCTCCAGTATTGGGAACTTGACCGGGCCTGGCTGGCCCGGGAGGCAAAACTGCGAGATCTCCAAAACCGATTGGGGTTCGTTGGCGGCCTGGCGCGGCGGCTTGCAGAAAGGGCGGGGAACGAGAAAATGGTCCGGGCGTTGAGCGAGCTGGAAGCGGAACTGGATCGAAGTCGGCTTGCGCGAGAGGATACGTTGTGCCGATCCTCCATGCCAGAACGGGAACGGCAGTGGTTGAGGGAGTACCGGCCGCGGGAAGCAAGGCACTGGAATTTACTTACCGACTGGAGACCAGAGGTTCTTCCCTATGCAGCCTGACCTCCCGCGACCGTGGTCTGACTTCCTCGCGGACCTGGACAGGCTGCTCCCCGAGCCGGTGCAACTTCACTGCCTTGGAGGATTTGTTCTGATAGCTTGCTATAAGATCCCTCGACCGACCGCAGATATCGATTGCGTCGCGGTTGTGCCCCAGCGTCAATTGGAAACTTTACTGCGCCTTGCCGGACCAGAGTCACCGTTGGCTAAAAAGCTCAAGATTTACTTCCAATATTCCGCCGCGACTCCTCTTCCCGACCATTATGATGCACGTCTAATCGAACTGTTCCCCGGGAGATTCAAGAATCTGCGGTTGTTCGCTTTGGACCCATACGATTTGATTCTATCGAAGCTACACCGAAACAGCGAAAAGGATCGGCACGACGTGGGATATCTGGCAAAGACCCTTGCTTTAGATCCCGTAGTGCTGCGGGAACGCTACCAGCAGGAGTTGCGCCCCTACGTGCTCGGGCGATCCGAATGGCATGACCAAACGCTTGAGATGTGGATCGAGGCCTACTTCTCTGGTTCCAAGCCTCCGAACTGAATTTTAGCGAGATCCATTTCTGATCGAGGCGCTAGGGGGGCGATCGCGAGGACGCCGGCGCCGCGGAGGCCGCCCTCCTTCAGGCGGCGGAGGGCGACGTTGGCCTCGGTGAGCGGGAAGGCCTCTACCTCGGTCCGGATCGGGATCCGGGGGGCGAGGCCGAGCAGCTCCTCGCCGTCCCGCCGGGTGGCGGCCGTCACGCTTCGGACTGTCCGCTCCCCGTAGAGGAGGTCATAGTCGAACTCCGGGACCCGGTCGAGGTAGATCGCCGCGATCGCCACCGTCCCGCCCCGCCGCACCGCCCTGAGCGCGAAGGGGAGGAGCCGGCCCGCGGGGGCGAAGAGCACGGCGCGGTCGAGCGCCCCCGCCGGGGCCTCCTCGCCCCCTCCGACCCAGGCCGCCCCCAGCGCGGCGGCCAGCCGCCGGTGCTCGGCGCCCCGGGTGAAGACGGAGACCTCGCACCCCCAGTAGCGGGCCACCTGGATGGCGATGTGCGCGGAGGCCCCGAAGCCGAAGAGTCCCAGGCGCTCGCCCGGCCGCACCTCGGCGACCCTGAGGGCGCGGTAGCCGATGATCCCGGCGCAGAGGAGCGGCGCGGCGTCGAGGTCGGGGGAGCCGTCCGGGATCGGATGGGCGAAGGCCTCGGGGACGACCGCAGCCTCGGCGTAGCCGCCGTCCACGTGGTAGCCGGTGAAGCGGGCGTTCTCACAGAGGTTCTCCGCGCCGCGCCGGCAGGCCGGGCAGGTCCCGCAGGTCTGGTGGAGCCACGGCACGCCGACCCGGTCCCCCTCCCGGAGCCGCCGGACCCCCGGGCCGAGCGCCTCCACCACCCCCACGAGCTGGTGGCCCGGGACGATGGGGCGCTTCGGGAGCGGCAGCTCCCCCTCGACGATGTGGAGGTCGGTGTGGCAGAGGCCGCAGGCGCGGACCCGGAGCTGCACCTCGCCTGGCCCGGGGCGCGGGACGGGGAGATCGGCCAGCTCAAGGGGCGCCTCGCTGATCGGCCTCGGCTCCCGGAGGATCATCGCCCGCATCGGCTCGCCTCCCCGGACAGGATGCTACCCCGCGGAGGGAACCGCTGCAAGGGCCAAGCCGTCCGAGCCGCCCCGAGCGGGAGGCGCCGGCCCCTCGCTCCACACGCTCCGCGGCGCACCCGTCAGTGGCTCGCCGGGCGGGGCCCCTCCTCCTTCGTTCCGAGCCCGCGAGCCGGCTTCCCCACCCGGCTCGCTCACGACGGGGACCCGCGCCGCTCCGCTTAAACGTTCCGCTCGGGGCCGACGCCTCCCCGCTCGGGACCGGTTCCGGTCACGCCGATGCTGCTCGCGCGCTCCTGACCCTCGGCGCGCGGAGGGGTGGTCCGCTCCGAGCGCGGGCTTTGCCCGCGCAACGTTGGGGGGAGGCTCGGAAGGGGGGCAGCGCCCCCCTCCGAATTATCTAGGACGGCTTGAAGGCGATGAGGGGCTGGTCGCCCTGGATCAGCGGCGTGAAGACGACGGGGAGGCCGACCTTGATGGCCTCCAGGGGGAAGTCCACGAGGCGCCCGAGGAGCGAGACCCCTTCCGCCATCCGGACCACGGCGACCGCGTACGGGGCCTGCCCCGCCAGCGAGGCGGGAGGGACCCGGATGATCGTGTAGCTCGCGATCTCCCCCTTCCCGGAGAGCTCGACCCGCTCCCACTCCTTGCCGTGGCAGGAGGGGCAGAAGGCCTTGGGCGGGATCGCGAGCTCCCGGCAGCCCGCGCAGCGCTGGGCGAGGAGGTGTCCCTCGCGGACCGCGTCGAAGAACTCCTTGAGGCTGAGGCCGCTCACGCTCGATCCCGCCCGAAGAGGCTCACGAGCACCGTCGCGGTGTTCCCGCCCAGGGTGTGGGCCAGCCCGATCCGCGCCCCCTCGACCTGGCGCGGCCCCGCCTCGCCCCGGAGCTGGGTGGCCAGCTCGGCGATCTGGGCGGCGCCCGTCGCCCCGATCGGGTGCCCCTTCGCCTTCAGCCCCCCCGAGGGGTTGACCGGGACCTTCCCGCCCAGCGCGGTCCACCCCTTCTCCGCGGCGATCCCGCCGGTGCCCGGCTCGAAGAGGCCGAGCCCCTCGGTGGCGACGATCTCGGCGATGGTGAAGCAGTCGTGCAGCTCCACCACGTCCACGTCCTGGGGACCGAGCCCGGCCTGCCGGTAGGCGGCCTGGGCCGCGCGCTCGGTGGCCAGGGCCCGCGAGAGATCGCGCTTGGCGTGGAGGCACATCTCGTCCCCGGCCTGGGCGCTGGCGAGGACCCAGACCGGCTTCCGCGTCCGGGTCGCCACCTCCTCGGAGGCGATGACGACCGCCGCCGCCCCGTCCGAGAACGGGCAGCAGTCGTAGAGCTTGAGCGGGTCGGCGATCAGGGCGCTCTTCAGGACCTGCTCGAGGGTGATCTCCTTCTGGAACTGCGCCTTGGGGTTGAGGGCGCCGTGGCGGTGGTTCTTGACGGCCACGTGGGCCCGAAGACCTCCGTGGAGCGGTCGGTCGGCATCGTGAGGACCCGCTCGGCCCCGCCCACCATGACGACGTCCGCGGCGCCGGAGGCCACCTCGAAGAGGGCGTGGCGGAAGGCGGCGTGGCTCGAGGCGCAGGCGGTCTCGAAGCGGGTGGCCGGGAGGTGGGCCACCCCGAGGGCGGAGGCCATCTGGGGGCCCATGTGGAGCTGCCGCTCCCCGGACTCGCCCACCACGTTGCCGACGTAGATCGCCTCGAGGCGCTCGGGCCCCAGGTCGGCGTCGGCCAACGCCTCGACCGCCGCCTCCGCGAACAGCTCCGCGCAGGTCCGCTCGTGCCGGCCGAACTTCGTCACCCCGACTCCGACCACCGCCACCTTGCGCATCGAGGTCTCCTTTTCTCTCCGGAGGTTGAAGCGCTTACCGCCTCATTGTACCGGAAAGTTCGGCGGCGGGGAAGTGTGCTAGCATGGGCCCATGGCGGCGCTGGGGCTCTGTCTCCTCGGCTGCGGCTACATCGCCCGCCGCCACGCCCAGGCCGCCCGATCCCTCCGGCCGGAGGTCGCGCTCTCCTTCGCCAGCCGCGACCCCGACCGGGCGGAGGCGTACCGGAGGGCCTTCCGCGGGGTCGCGGCCTTTGCCGACTACGAGGCGGCGGCCCGCGACCCGCGGGTCCACGCCGTCCTGATCTGCACCCCGCATCACCTCCACGCCGCCCACGCGACCCTGGCCTTCCGCCACGGCAAGCACGTTTTGGTCGAGAAGCCGATCGCCGGCAATCTGGAGGAGGCCGACGAGATGATCGCCGGGGCGCGGCGCGCCGGGGTCGTCCTCATGGTCGCCGAGAACTTCTGGTTCATGCCGGCGATGGCCGCCGCGCGGCGGCTCGTCCGGGAAGGGCGCCTCGGCGCGGTCTCGTAGATCCACCTCGCGGCGCGCGGCTACCGGGTCCCCGCGGCCTGGCGGCGACGCCGTGAGGAGGCGGGGGGCGGGGCCTTGATCGACGGCGGGATCCACTATGTCAACCTCCTCCGTCAGTGCGGGGGGGAGGTGGCGGCGGTCTACGCCCTCCGCCCGCCCCAGACGATCACGGAGATGGAGGGGGAGGACAGCGTCTCTCTCCTGGCCCGCCTCCGCTCGGGCGCGGTCGGCGTCCTGGTGAACTCCATCGGGACGCCGGGGATCGCGCGGACCCAGTGCTCCTCGGTCTCGGGGAGCGAGGGGACCCTCTTCATCGACAACCGCGGCCGGTTCCTCCTGCTCCGGGCTCGCCGGGGGCGCCGCTTCCGGGTCTTCCTCCGCGACAGCCGCGGCCACGGCGCCATGCTGCGGGAGTTCGTGGCGGCCATCCGGGACCGGCGGCAGCCGGCGACGACCGGAGAGGAAGGGCGGCGCGATCTGGCCGTCGTGCTCGCGGCCTACAGATCCCTCGCCCTCGGGAGACCGGTCGAGCTCTCCGCCCCTGACCCGCGCCCGGGCGGTTTCACCTGAGGACCGGTTGTGTGTGGAAGGCCTCACATCGTGGATGTCCGTTCCTTCACAGGACCTCGTCGGTGGCGGAATAATCCTCGATTCGCCGACTGTTGATAGTACAACAGTCTGCCCTGACGCCTCAGGGCCGGAGGGGAGGTGAAATCCATGTGTCGGCGAATCCTGGCGGTCGTCACCCTCCTCAGCTTCTTCATGGTCTTCGGCAGCGCGGTGGGGGTCCTGGACGTCGAGGCCGCGTCGCACGCCAAGCAGCCCTGCGCGGCGAAGCAGCCCTGCGCGGCCAAACAACCCTGCGCGGCCCAGCCGTGCGCCGCCAAGCAGCCCTGCGCGGCCCAACCGTGCGCGGCGAAGCAGCCGTGCGCGACGAACCCCTGCGCCGCCAAGAACCCGTGCGCGGCGAAGCAACCCTGTGCCGCCCAGCCGTGTGCCGCCAAGAACCCCTGCGCCGCGAAGAACCCCTGCGCCGCCAACCCGTGCGCGGCGAAGAAGAAGTAGCCTGAAAGCGCGCGGCCCTGCCCGGGCAGGGCAGGGCCGCCAGTGTCTTCGCCGACGCCCCTCCTCGAGGTCCTGGGGCAATAGCGGGCGGCCGGACCTCAGCGCGCGCGCTCGGCGTGACGGCGGCGGGCCGCGGCCACGCGCTCCCGGGCCGCCTCGGCCCCCTCCCACCCGCCGACGGTCGTCTCCTTGCTCTCCAGATCCTTGTAGACCTTGAAGAAGTGGCGGATCTCGTCGAGGAGGTGCCGGGGCACGTCCCCGAGGTCGCGGATCCAGTTCCACTGGGGGTCCCGGATCGGCACGCAGAGGACCTTCTCGTCCGGCCCCTTCTCGTCGGCCATGTGGAAGAGCCCGACCGGCCGGCAGCGGATCATGCACCCCGAGAAGGTGGGCTCCCCGAGGAGGACCAGGGCGTCCAGCGCGTCCCCGTCCTCGGCGAGCGTGTCCGGGATGAAGCCGTAGTCCCCCGGGTACTGGACCGAGGAGAAGAGCATCCGGTCGAGGAAGAACCGGCCGGTCTCGTGGTCCAGCTCGTACTTGTTCCGGCTCCCCTTGGGGATCTCGACCAGCACCAGGATCTCGTCCTCGCCCATCCTCTCTCCCCCGCCGTTCGACATGGCGCGTTCCCCCGCCGTCGGGCTCAGCGAGTCCGGGCGAACTCCGCCTTCGCGGCCCCGAGCGCCTCCGGGTCCGCCAGGAGGTCGAGCGCGGTCATGGCCAGGGCCTTGGCCGCGGCCACCATCCCGGCGCGGGCGAGCGGGGAGCGGGCGGCCTCGACGAAACCCCGAGAGTGGGCGGGCACGCCGTCGGGGGCGGTGCGGATGTACGGGTGGATGGTCGGCAGGGCCTGGCTGACGTTGCCGGCATCGGTGGAGCCGTAGCCCGCCTCGGTGTCCTCGGCGTCCACGGCGAACCCGATGCGGCCGAGGTTCTTGCCGAAGAGATCGAGCATGGCGTGGTTCGGCTTCAAGGGGTCGTGGATGACCGGGTCGAAGGCGACCCGGACCCGACACCCCGTGGCGGTCGCCGCGCCCTCCGCCGCCGCCTCGAACCGCCGGCGGAGCTCCTCGAGGTACCCTTTGTCGAGCGCGCGGAGGTAGAACTCGGCCGCCGTGTACTCGGGGATGATGTTGGCCTTCTCGCCGCCGACGGTGATGATCCCGTGGACGCGGGCGTCCGGGCGGAGCTGCTGGCGCATGGCGTCCGCGGCGTTGAAGAGCCCGATCATGGCGTTGAGGGCGTTCACCCCCTGCCACGGCGCCGCGTGGGCGGCCTTCCCGAAGTACTCGACCTTGCACGCCGCGAGGCCGAGCGACGGCCGCCAGAGCTGGGTGCTCGATCGCGGGTGGATCATCATGGCCGCGTCCACGTCCCGGAAGACGCCGGCCTCCATGAGGCGCACCTTCCCCGCGCCCCCCTCCTCCGCGGGGGTCCCGATCACGACAACCCGGCCCGCGGGGGGTCGGCCCGGGAGCGCCGCGGCCAGGGCCGCGCCGGCCCCCGCCGCCGCCGCGGCGATGATGTTGTGCCCGCAGGCGTGGCCGATCCCGGGCAGGGCGTCGTACTCGGCGAGGATCGCCACGGTCGGCCCCGATCTGGCGCCCGGCACCTCGGCGCGGAAGGCGGTGGCGAGTCCCCCCGCGCCGCGCTCCACCCTCAGGCCGTGCGCCTCGAGGAGCTCGGCGAGCCAGGCGGCGGCCTTCGCCTCCCGGTAGGCGAGCTCGGGGCTGGCGTGGATGCGGAGGGCGAGCCCCCAGAGCTCCTCGGCCAGCCGATCCACGGTCTCGGCGAGGCCCGCCTTGAGTCGCTCGACGTCGGGGAGGGGACCTTCCACGTCAAGGGAGTGTAGGGACGATCCCGGGGGCTGTCAAGGACCGGGGCCGCGTCCTGCTATAATCCGGCACACGGTCAGGAGACGATGCGCGGGCGCGAGCTGGAGACGGTGAAGGCGTGGGTCGCCGCGCGGAGCGGGGTGGTGAGCTTCCACCAGCTCTCCGAGGAGACCCCGACGGTGGCGGAGACGGCCAGGGTCCTGGGCGTCCCCCCCGACGCGGTCATGAAATCCCTCCTCTTCCACGTGGCCGGGGCCTTTCACCTGATCATCGCCAATGGGGAGCGGAAGGTCAGCGAGCGGCGGCTCGCCGAGGCGTTCGGCGTCGGGCGGAAGAGGGTGCGGATGGCCTCGGCCGACGAGGCCCTGGCCCACACGGGGTTCCGGGTGGGAACGATGCCCCCCTTCGGCCACCCCCGGCCGCTCCCGACCGTGGTGGACCGGGCCGCGCTACTCCAAGGGCGTCTCTGGGGCGGGACCGGCGACCCCCTGGTCCTCTGCTCCGTCACCCCGCCGGAGCTCGTCCGCCTGACCGAGGCCCGGGTGATGGAGGTCACGTAAGCAGCGCCCGAGCGGGAGGCGCCGGCCCCTCGCTCCACACGCTCCACGGCGCACCCGCCTATGGCTCGCCGGGCGGGGCCCCTCCTCTTTGTCCTCCGCTCGCCTGTCGGCTTCCCCACCCGGCTCGCTCATGGCGGGGACCCGCGCCGCTCCGCTTAACGTTCCGCTCGGGGCCGCCGCCTCCCACTCGGGCGCTCGATTTGGGGGCGAAGCCCCCTTCGAGTTATGGGTCTTCCGACTTTCGAGTGGGTGATGGGGCCCCGGCGGCCGGCCTCACCCACACGAGATGTCCTGAAGAGCCAGAGTTATTTAGGGGCGGGAGGGGCTTCCACCAGCTCGAGGACGTTCCCGTCCGGATCCCGGGTGAAGCCTCGGCGCGCCCCGTCGGGCGCGGGGGCCGCGGGCCAGAAGGGGTGGCCCTCGCGCTCGAGCCGCTCGACGAGGGGTTCGAACCCCCCGACCCTGAAGGCCAGGTGGCGGACCCGGCCTGCGAAGCGCTCGGCGGCGTCGCCGACGGAGCGGTCCGGGGGCGGGACGATCAGGTGGAGCTGGAAGGCCCCCAGGCCGTACCAGGCCCCGGGGAAGCCCAGGTCGGGCCGGGGGATCTCGGGGAGCCCGAGGAGGCGGCCGTAGAACTCCCGGGCCCGCGGGAGGTCGCGGACCAGGATGCCCGCGTGGAGGAATCCGTGCACCGCGGCCGGCGCCGGCTCGGCCGGCCGCCCTGCGACCGTCACTCCAGGCTCTTCCGGCGGATCTCCTCGAGCCGCTCGAGGGGGAGGGAGAGGAAGACCTCGACGAGCCTCGGATCGAAGTGGGTGCCGGCCGAGCGCTTGATCTCCTCCAGGGCCACCTGGGGGCTGATCGCCTTCGAGTACGGCCGGTCCACGGTCATGGCGTCGAAGGCGTCCACGATGGCGAAGATCCTGGCCCCGAGCGGGATCTCCTCGCCCTTGAGCCCCATGGGGTACCCGGTCCCGTCCCAGCGCTCGTGGTGGTGGAGGACCACGGGGATGGCCCCCTTCAGGAACTCGATGCGGGAGAGGAGCTGGCCGCCCAGCTCGGCGTGGGTCCGCATCACCTTCCACTCCTCGGGGGAGAGGGGGCCCGGCTTGAGCAGGATCGAGTCGGGGATCCCGATCTTGCCGATGTCGTGGAGGAGCACGCCGCGCTCGACGTCGGTCAGGAGGGGCTCCTCGATGCCCGCCGCCTCGGCCAGCATCCGGGCGTACCCCACCACCCGCTGGGAGTGCGCCTGGGTGCCGACGTCGCGGGTGTCCAGGGCCGAGCCGAGGGCCTCCAGGGTCTGACGGTAGGCCGCCGCGGTGGAATCGAGGGCCCGGGATAGCTGCCAGGTCTGCTCCTCGACGCGCTGCTCGAGCGTGGCCTGGTGCTCCCGGTTCTCGATGGTGAGCCGCCGCCGCTCCAGGGCGCGCTCGGCCGCGATCCGCAGCTCGTCGAAGTTGACCGGCTTCAGGATGTAGTCCGCGGCCCCGAGCTTGAGCGATTCGATGGCGGTCTTCACGTCGCCGAAGCCGGTCAGGACGACGACGGCGACGTCGGGGTCGAGCGCCTTCGCCCCGCGCAGGAGCTCCACCCCGTCCATCACCGGCATCTTGAGGTCCGTCACCACCAGGGGAGGGCGACGGGCGCGGAAGACCTCGAGCCCCTCCTGCCCGTGCTCGGCCGCGAAGCTCCTGTACCCGATCCCGCTGAAGAGCTCGCTCAGCACCTGGCGGATCGGGGGGTCATCCTCGACGATCAGCACCTCGACGGGGCGCTCCGCCGGACCCTCTTCCATGGTCACTCCCTGCCGCTCCCTACGCTCTCCAAGATTGGCCTGAATGAAAGTCTTTCACTATAATTACGTTTGATTTTTCTTGTCAAGGGAATTTTTTGCTCAAACCCGGACGAGATGTTGCGCGGCAGCCGGCTTGACGCGGGCGCGGCGGTGCGCTACGGTGGTAAGGCCCCATGACCACCGAAACGATCAAGCCCGACCGATCTATCGACTGCATCGGCCTGTTCTGCCCGATGCCGATCGTGAAGACGCGCGAGGCGATAGCGACCATGACGACGGGGGAGGTGCTGGAGATGACCTCCGACGACCCCGCCTCCGAGGCCGACATGAAGTCCTGGACCCGGCGGACCGGCCATGAGCTCCTCTCGGTCAGCAAGAACGGGAAGGTCTGGCACTTCCTCGTCCGGAAAGCCCACTAGCCTCGCCCCGTCCATCGGGCAGCGCATCTACCTGGACTACGGCGGCTACGCGCCGGTGGACCCCCGGGTGCTCGCGGTGATGGCCACCTACCTCGAGGGGTGGGTCGGCAACCCTTCGGCGCTCCACAGCCTGGGCGAGGAGGCGCGGGAGTCCCTCGAGGGGACCCGGGCCAAGGTCGCCAGGCTCATCGGGGGGCGCGCCGAGGGCGTCATCTTCACCTCGGGGGCGACGGAGGCCAACAACCTGGCGATCAAGGGGGTGGCCCTCCGCGCCGCGGAGCGGGGGCGCCATCTGGTGACCAGCGCCATCGAACACATCTCGGTCCTCACCCCCTGTCGCGACCTCACCAAGGCCGGCTTCGGCGTCAGCCATCTCCCGGTGGACCGGGAGGGGCGGGTGAACCCGGAACAGCTCGTCCGGACCCTCCGCCCGGACACCGTCCTGGTCTCGCTCGGTTGCGCCAACGCCGAGGCGGGGACCGTCCAGCCGATCCGCGAGCTCGCCCGCGTCCTCCGCGGGCGCGGAGTGCTGCTCCACGTGGACGGCGTGGGGGCCGTCGGGCGGGTCCCCCTCCACCTGGAGGACGACGGCATCGATCTCCTCACCCTCTCGGCCAACGACCTCTACGGCCCGCCGGGGGTGGGGGCGCTCTACGCGGCGCCCGGGGTCAAGCTCCTCCCCCAGCTCCTCGGCGGCGGGCAGGAGCACGGGCTCCGCTCCGGGACCGAGAACCTGGCCGGGATCGCCGGGTTCGGCCTGGCCGCCGAGCTGATGCGCCGGGAGGGGTCGGCCGAGGTCCGCCGCCTCGGCGCCCTCCGGGAGGCCCTGATCGAGGGGGTGCTCGCGCGGTGCGAGGGGACGGCCCTGACCGGCCCCCGCACCGAGCGCCTCCCCCACCATGCCAGCTTCACGGTCCAGGCGGTCAAGGGGGAGAGCCTCGTCATGGCCCTCGACCTGGCGGGGATCGCCGCCTCCACCGGCTCGGCCTGCGCCTCCCTGACCCAGGAGCCGTCCCACGTCCTCCGGGCCCTGGGCCTGGATCCCCGGGCCGTCGAGGGCTCGCTCTGCTTCACCCTCGGGCGCTGGTCCACCCGGGAGGACGTCGAGGGGCTCCTCCGGGAGCTCCCCCAGGCCGTCGAGCGGCTCAGGGCGATCTCCCCGCTCGCCAGGGCCCGCGGGTGAAGCTCGTCCTCTTCGATGTGGACGGGACCCTCCTCTCGGCGCGGGGGGCGGGGCGTCGCGCCATCGCGGTCGCCCTCGAGGAGGTCTACGGGACCCGGGGCGGCGTCGAGGCCTACGACTTCCACGGCAAGACCGATCCCCAGATCCTCTACGACCTCCTGACCGGGGCCGGCCTCCCCGAGCCCGCCATCCGCGCGCGGGAGGCGGAGTTCTTCGAGCGCTACGTCGCGCACCTCGGCCGCGAGGTCGGCGCCGGGGCCCAGGTGGAGCTCTACCCCGGGGTCGATGCGCTGGTCAGAGGGCTGGCGCGAAGCCCCGGGCACCTCCTCGGGCTCCTGACCGGGAACATCGAGGCCGGGGCCCGCATCAAGCTCGCCCCGACCGGGCTCGCCGCCTGCTTCCGCGTCGGGGCCTATGGCTCCGACGCGGCCGACCGCACCCGGCTCCCGGCCGTGGCCGCGGAGCGGGCCCGCCGCCTGGTCGGCCGGGCCTTCCAGGGGCCCGACGTGGTGGTCATCGGCGACACGCCGCTCGACATCGCCTGCGGCCGGGCGTTCGGGGCCCGCGTAGTGGCGGTGGCCACCGGCCGGCACGGGGTGGAGGAGCTGGCGACCCACGCCCCGGACTTCCTCTTCGCCGACTTCGGGGAGCCCGGGAGGGTGCTCCGGGCGCTGCTCGACGGGGAGGTCTGATGCTCGGGCTCGGGGTCGTCTGGCTCCATCTCCTCGCGGCGGCGGTCTTCCTGGGCGGGCTCCTCTACGAGGGGCACGTCCTCGCCCCCCTTCTGGCGCGGGGGGAGCTGGCGCCGGCGACCTTCCGGGAGGCCCATCGGCGCGGGCGACGGGCGACCTGGACGGCGCTCGCCCTCCTCTTCGTGACCGGCCTCTGGAACCTCGGCCAGCTCGGGGCCTCGCTCCCCGCCCTCTTCCAGCGGATCTCCGGGCCGCTCCTGGCCGCGAAGCTCTTCTTCGCCCTCCTCGTCCTCGCCCTCGCGGCCCACCGGGACTTCAAGCTCGTGCCGGCGGTGCTGGCGGCCCGCGAGGCCGGCGAGGAGCCCGGGGTCGCGGGCACGCTCCTCCGCGGGCTCGACCGGCTCCTCGTCCTCCTAGTGGTGGTTATCCTCTTCCTGGGGGTCGCCGTCTCCCGCCGAATTTGAACTGGGAGGGGGGCTCTGCCCCCCTTCCCA
>JACPHL010000281.1 GCA_016188625.1 Candidatus Rokuibacteriota bacterium
TCATCAGGGGGAGGGGGAGCCCCACCACCGGGAGGAGCCCCACCACCATCCCGAGGTTGACGAGGATCTGGCTGATCAGGAGGGCCGTCGCCCCGCCGGCGATCAGGCTGCCGAGGCCGTCGCGGGCCGTGGTCGCCACCTCGATCCCCCGGAGGGCGAGGAAGAGGCAGGCGGCGAGGATCAGGAGCGCGCCGAGGAAGCCCCAGGACTCGGCGAAGGTCGCGAAGATGAAGTCGGTGTGCCGCTCGGGGAGGAAGGCGAGCTGGCTCTGGGTGGCCCCGAACAGCCCCTTGCCCAGGAACTGCCCCGAGCCGATGGCGATCTTGGCCTGGATGACGCTCCAGGCGCTCCCCATGGGGTCCCGGACCGGGTCCAGGTAGACCAGCAGGCGCTCGCGCTGGTACCCCTTCAAGAGGAACCAGAGCCCGGGCGCGGCCAGAAGGGCGGCGCCCGCCAGGACCCCGAGGACCCGGAGCCGGACCCCGGCGATGAAGAGCATCGCCGTGAAGACGGGCAGGAGGACCAGCGCGGTCCCGAGGTCGGGCTGCCTGACGATGAGGACCGCCGGCAGGGCGAGGAGGCCCAGCGGGACCAGGAGGCCCCCGCGCCCCTCGGGGCGCAGCTCCCGACCCGCCAGGTAGCGCGCCAGGGCCAGGACGAAGGCCAGCTTGAAGAGCTCCGAGGGCTGGACCGTCACGATCCCGAGGGAGAGCCACCGCCGCGCCCCCTGGGCGCTGTGGCCCCAGAGGAGGACGAAGGCGAGGGCCCCGACGCCGAGGGCGTAGGCGGGATAGGCCAGGCTGGCCAGGACGCGGTAGTCGATGGAGATCAGGACCAGGAACCCGGCGAACCCGACCCCGGCCCAGAGGAGCTGGCGGAGGAACAGGCCGTTCGGGGAGAGGCTCCAGAGGGTGAGGAGGCCCATCCCGAGCAGGAAGACCCCGGTGGCCAGCAGGGGCCAGTCGAAGGCCAGGAGCAGGCGCCGGTCGATCCGGAACATTACAAACCTCGGAGGGGGGCTCCGCCCCCCTTCCGACGGCCCTCGGCAAAGCCGACCCGTCGGCCTCCGCCGACGGGCTTCGGGGCCTGCCGGGGGGCAGACTCCCCAAAAGTCTTACAGTGACACATGTCTAGCCCGAGACCCCGAGGGCGGCCACCGTCTCGTAGAAGATCCCCTTGAAGATCTTCCCCGCGATCGGGGCGGCGGTCTGCCCTCCCATTCCGCCCCGCTCGACCAGGACCACCACCACGACCCGGGGATCCTCGGCGGGGGCGTACCCGGCGAACCAGGCGTGGTCCTGGTCAGGGCGCCGCCGCCGCTCCCCTTCCCGCATCGCCTGGGTCTGGGCGGTCGCCGTCTTCCCCGCCACCGCGATCCCGGGGAGACGGGCGGCCTTCCCCGTCCCCCCGTCGTTCACCACGCCCCGGAGGGCCTCCCGCAGGAAGTCGAAGACGAGGGGGGAGAGCTCGACCCGCCCCTGGAGCGTGGGGGCCTCGCGGCGGACCGCCCCGTCCGGGGCCTCGACCCACTCGACGAGGCGAGGCCTCCAGAGGAGGCCGCCGTTCGCCACGCCGGCCATGAAGCGGCCGACCTGGAGCGGGGTGACCGCGACCTGCCCCTGGCCGATGGCGAGGACCACCGTGTCGCCCGGCTGCCAGGGGGCGCGCTCGGCCGCCCGCTTCCAGTCGGGCGAGGGGACCAGCCCCGGGCGCTCGCCGGCGAAGCCGGCCCCGGTCGGCCGTCCGAGCCAGAAGGCCTGCGCCGTCCGGGCGAGGCGCTCGACCCCGACCTTGAGGCCGAGCTGGTAGAAGAAGGTGTTGCAGGAGCGCACGATCGCCTCGTAGAGGGTGAGGGGCCCGCGGTCCCGCTCCTCCCAGTTGTGGAAGGTCCGCTGGCCGAGGGTCCACTCGGCCGGGCAGGGGAGCCGGTCGAAGGGGGTGATGATGCCGGCCTGGAGGGCGGCGGCCGCGACCACGATCTTGAAGAGCGAGCCCGGCGGGTACTGCCCTTGCACCACGCGGTTCAGGAGGGGGCGCCCGGGGTCGGCCACCAGCTCGAGCCAGGTCTCGCGGTCGATGGGGCCGGCGAAGCGCTCCACGGGGAAGGTCGGGGTCGAGACCAGGGCCAGGACATCCCCGTTCCTGGGGTCGAGGACGAGCGCCGCCCCGGTCCGTCCCTCCATCGCCTGCTCCACCAGCCGCTGGATCCGCCGGTCGATGGTGGTGTGGACGTGGGCCCCGGGGACCGGGTCCCGGCGCGCGATCACCCGGATCGGACGCCCGAAGGCGTCCACCTCGATCTGCTCGGCCCCGTCCCGGCCGCGGAGATCGTCGTCGTACAGCCGCTCGAGCCCGCTCTGCCCCGCCAGGTCGCCGCGGCGGTAGCGCCCCTGGCGCAGCTCGGCCTCGCTGACCTCGCGGACGTAGCCGAGGAGGTGGGCCCCGAAGGAGCGCCCCGGGTAGCCGCGCTGGGGCTCGACCTCGATGGCCACGCCGGGGAGCTCGAGCTTCCACTCCTCCAGGCGGGTCACCTCCTCCAGGGTGAGCCCGCGCTGGAGGCGGATCGGCCAGGGGGAGTCCGGGGGGACGCGATCCAGGCGCTCGGCCAGCTCCTGGCGCGGGGCCCCCAGGAGATCCGCCAGGCGGGTAAGGACCACCGTCCGGTCCTCGACCTCCCGGGGGATGAGGGTGAGGGTGAAGGCGGGCCGGTTCTCCACGAGCGGGACGCCGTGGCGGTCGTAGAGGATCCCGCGGGGCGCGGCCACGGTCCGGATCCTGAGCCGGTTCCGCTCCGAGCGCGCGCGCAGCTCGTCCCCGCTCATGATCTGGAGATGCCAGAGCTGCCCCGCCAGGACGAGAAACCCCCCGGCGACCACCGCGGCGAGGATGGCCAGCCGGCGGCGGCGCTCAGCCTCGCGGGTCCCGGGCCGTCGCCTCATGCGCGCGCCCCGCGGACCCAGTAGAGGGAGAAGAGGGCGAGCCCGCCGACCAGGCCGTTATAGAGGGTCTGGGGGAGGATGACCTGGCTGAAGAGCTCGGCGAAGCCCGGGGGGAAGGCGAAGAGCTTCAGGAGCGCGAAGCGGAGGACCCCCTCCCCGAGGGAGCCGATCACGAGGCTCGTGATCTGGACGATCAGATGCGCGGTGAGGAAGAGCCCGGGGAGGCCGCCGGCCCAGAACCCGACCGCCCCCTTGGAGAGGGCCTGGATGCCGAGGAGCCCGCCGCCCAGGAGATCCTGCGCGAGCCCGAACCCCAAGCCGATCAGGAGCCCGATCTCCGGGCCCCGGCGGAGGGCGATCAGGATGGTGAACACCAGGGGGATGTCGGGCACGATCCCCCCGAAGGCCACGACCGGCACCACCGTGGTCTGGGCCAGGCTGCCGCCCCCCACCATGAGGAGGTAGATCGGCCAGCGCACGGACGCCCCTCACCCCTCCGGGAAGAGCCCGGTCAGGTCCCCGCGCGCGCCCCGCTTGAGGATGAGGACCTCCTCCACGCGGGCGAGATTCACGCTCGGGGTCAGCTCGGCGTAGCGGAAGAGCGCGGTCGCCTCCCCCATCCGCTCGATCCGGCCCAGGGGGA
>JACPHL010000053.1 GCA_016188625.1 Candidatus Rokuibacteriota bacterium
CAAGGACCAGGTGATCCGGAAATCGCTCAAGCGCTCCGGGCTCGTGGACGTCATGTGCGACGCCCACGACTGGATGAACGCATGGATCGCCGTCCTGGATCACCCCTACTTCGCCGTCACGGGAGAGGACGGCAGCTACGCCATCCCCGACATCCCGCCCGGGACCTATACCCTCACGGCCTGGCACGAGAAGCTGGGCCCCCAGCAGCTTCAGGTGACGGTGAAGGCCCAGGAGCAGAAGAAGGTCAACTTCGCCTTCCCCGTGGTAAGGACGGCCACTCCACCGGGGAGGGAGGTAAAGCAATGAGAGGAGGGGCTCTTCGCGCTCCCCCTGGGTTTCCTGGGCATGGTCACCCCCTCTGGTCCTGAAAGCTCCACGCGCGAGATGTGGTGGGGTGGGGCGCGCCCACCTCCCTGGGATCTCGCCTGGACCCGGGGGCGCGTCACCAACGGCGCTCTCGAGGGGATGAACAGCAAGGTCAAGCTCGTGAGTCACCGGGCCCATGGCTATCGCAACCCCCAGGACTCCATCATGGTCATCTATCGCTCCTGTGCTCGGTTTCCCTTACCCCCATCCAGGAACACACCGGGCTGACCGTGATCACCGTCGTGGCCACGCCCCGGATTGCCCGATGGCCCGCCGTGCCCTGCCATGGCCCACGAAGCGGTGAACGGGGCTAACGGTCACCCCAGGCGTGGAGCTTCGAGGAGCTTTCCCAGACTGGGACATTCCCTCGCCATGTGAGGCGGTGACGCCGCACCCCTCCCCCTCACCTCGGAGAAAACGCTCGGTTTTATCAGGGGTTTTGGCCTGTTGGTTCCCTGGCACGTGGATTGCTGCCTTCAGGTGAATCAGGAGATCATCCCGAGCGCTTGGGGCAGGCGCCATGAGGTTCCGGCTGACGCTGATCCAGAAGTACACACTGGTGAACGCCCTCAGGTCCCCGTGGTTCTGGTCACCGGATGGGGGAGCAGGTGGCCCCGGAGCTGCTCCGCCGAAGTGGTGTCGTCCGCCGTGGGCAAGCCCGTTGAGATGAAGGGTCTCCTGCGCATGGTGTCCGAGGTCGTGCGGGGGAGGACCGGCGCTTGAGCCTTCGCCTCTTCAAGAACTTCTCCCTGCTGAGCGCCGGCCTGTGGGTGGGCTTCGCCCTCGTCCTGGGCACGGGGGTGACCTACCTCGTCGAGCAGAAGATGCTGGAGCGGGCCACCCTCACCTCCCTCGACTACTTCAAGAACCTGGCCCGCTTCATCACCACGAAGGAGGAGTTCGTCAGGCTGAGGACCGGAGCGGAGTACGAGGCCTTCGACAGGATGATCAAGGAGAGCTTCTTCACCCCCCACGTGGTGACGATCAAGATCTATGATCGCTCGGGGACCACGATCTACCACTCCCGGGATCCGGAAGTCATCGGCCGGGCCTTTCCCGGCAACGTCCCCCTCCAAAAGGCCCTCCGGGGCGAGACGGTGGTCGGGCTTTCGGACCTCCAGGGGGCCGAACATCTCGCGGAGCGCCTGGCCGGGTATTCTCGCCTGTTCGAGGTCTACATCCCCATCTTCCTGGAAGGGACGGGCACGGTCATCGGGGCCTACGAGATCTACAGCCCCATCGATCCGCTCTACCAGAGGGTCTGGGGCCTCCGGCTCCCCGTCTGGGGGGCGATCTTCTTCGGCCTGGCGCTGCTCTACGGGGCGCTCTCGCTGACCTTCCGCCTGGCCTCCAGGACCATCGTCCAGCAGAACCTCGCCCTGGAGCGGACTGCCAGGGAGCTCCGGGAGGCCTACGAGGAGCTGAAGCGGACCCAGACCCAGCTCGTCCAGAGCGAGAAGCTGGCCTCGACCGGCCGGCTCGCGGCCGGGATCGTCCACGAGATCGGCAACCCCCTGGGCTCGATCCTCGGCCTCCTGGACCTCCAGCTCCTCTGCCGCGGTCGGCCCGAGGATCGGGCCGAGTGTCGGGATCGGACCGAGCGCGTCGCGGGCGAGATCGCCCGGCTCAAGCGGATCCTTCAGGGGCTGCTCGACTACGCCCGCCCCAGTCCGCCTCAACTGGAGCCGCTCGATGTGAACGGGGTCATCGAGAGGACTCTCGCGCTGGTGGCATCCCAGAAGGGGTGTCAGGGGATCGTGTGGACGAAGGATCTCGCCGCCCCCCTCCCGCCGGCGTTGGCCGACAGACATCTCCTCGAGCAGGTCCTCATCAACCTCCTGCTCAATGCCGTCCAGGCGATGGAGCAGGGTCCCATCCGCGTGGAGACCAGGACCGGGCCGGCCGGGCGGTGGGGGGATGGGGCCTACCGGGTGGGGCGGGCCTTTTCACCGGACCACGAAGTGGTCGCCATCTCGATCGCGGATCACGGGCCGGGGATCCCCCCGGACCATGTGGAGCGGATCTTCGAGCCCTTCTTCTCCACGAAGGAGCCAGGCCAGGGCTCCGGCCTCGGCCTCGCCGTCTGCCACAGCCTCATCGAGGCCCTTCAGGGAGCCCTGGCCGTTGAGAGCCGACCCGGGGCAGGGACCACGGTGCGGGTACTCCTCCCGGCGGCCGGCGTGATGCGCCCGCTCGAGCCCGCAACGGGCAGGGGGCGGTCGGGATGGGTGAGGAGCGCGTGAGCAAGAGCGGCGAGCGAATCCTCGTCGTGGACGACGAGGAGAACATGGTCCACTTCCTGACCAAGCTCCTCGCCAACGAGGGGTACGGGGTCGAAGGTGTCCGCTCCGGCACGGAGGCCCTGGAGCGCATCAAGGAGATGAGCTACGACCTCGTTCTCTGCGACCTCCGACTCCCCGGGGCGGACGGGATCGAGGTGCTGAAGGCTGTCCGCGAGACCCTCCCCGAGGCCGCGGTCGTCGTGATCACCGCTTACGGCACCATCCCCTCGGCCATCGAGGCCATGCGGGCAGGGGCCTACGACTACGTGACGAAGCCGTTCCGGGCCCACGAGATCCTGGCGGTGGTGGACAAGGCCCTGGAGCGAATCCGGCTCCGGCGGGAGGTGCAGTATCTGCGCCGGATGGTGGAGCAGCGGTTCGGCTTCGGCGGCCTCGTGGGGAAGAGCAAGCCCATGCAGGAGGTCTACACCCAGATCGAGAAGGTCGCGGCCGCCCGCGGCGCCGTCCTCATCCAGGGCGAGAGCGGGACGGGGAAGGAGCTGGTGGCCAAGGCCATCCATCATGCGAGCCCGCGAAGGTCCGACCCCTTCGTGGTCATCGACTGCGGGGCCATTCCGGAACCCCTCCAGGAGAGCGAGCTGTTCGGCCACGTCAAGGGGGCGTTCACCGGGGCCATCGCCACCAAGCGGGGCCTCTTCGAGGAGGCCCACGGAGGCACGCTCTTTCTGGACGAGGTGGCTGAACTGGCCCCGAGCCTCCAGGCCAAGCTCCTCCGCGCGCTCCAGGACGGCGAGATCCGAAGGGTGGGCGACACCCGGGTGATCCAGGTGGATGTCCGGGTCATTGCCGCCACGAATCGGGACCTCGACGAGGAGGTTCGCCAGGGCGCCTTTCGGGAGGATCTCTACTACCGGTTAACCGTTTTTCCCATTCGCCTCCCGCCCCTGCGTGAGCGGCGGGAGGATATCCCGCTGCTCGTTGAGCACTGTCTGGGCCGGATGGCCGAAGAGGCGGATGGAAAGCCCAAGCGTCTCTCGCCCGATGCCCTCCGCGTCCTCACGAGTTATTCCTGGCCCGGCAATGTCCGGGAGCTGGAGCACGTGCTGGAGCGGGCGGCCCTGCTCAGCGAGGAAGAGGTGATCACCGAGCGGGACCTTCCCCCTCACCTCACAGCCCCGCAGAACGAGCTGGCGGTGACCCTTCCCGAGGACGCCCTAGGCCTTCCGGGGACGACCGCCCGGATCATCCGGGAGGTGGAGCGGGAGCTCATCCGGCGCGCCCTGGCCAGGACCGCCAACAACCGGACCGAGGCGGCCCGGCTTCTCGGCATCAGCCGGCGGGCCCTCCTCTACAAGCTCAAGGCCCATGGCCTCGGGCGGTCGTAAAGGAGCGCGCGATAGGTCTCCCGGGCGATGCGCGACGGCTCGACGCGATGAGCCACCCGCCTCTTCCTGTCGCCACCCGCCCGCGGCCCCGGGCGGTGGGGGGGCTTGGGGGAGGAGCGACGCCGCTCCCCCCCAAGGTGGCCTGTTCTGGGCCGTGGTGGCCCTTGCCGCTCCCGCCCTCGCCGCCCAGTCCCCCGCCCCCGCGGCCCTCGTCGAAGGGCCGGCGGACTACCGGGGCTTCTTCGGGGGGAACTCCCGCCTCATCATCTGGATCGTGGCCCAGCTCCACCTGATGTTCGGGGCCTTCGTCCTCGGGGTCCCGATCTTCGCCTCGATCGTGGAGATCATCGGCTGGCGCAGCGGCGATTCCCGTTACGACCACCTCGCTCACGAGTTCACGGCGCTCCTCTCCGCGGCGTTCTCCACCACGGCGGCCTTCGGCGGCCTCCTCGTCTTCGCCCTGATCGGCCTCTACCCGAAGTTCATGAGCTTCCTCACCTCGATCTTCCACACCACGTACTACATCTACGCGCTCCTGTTTTTCGCCGAGGGGTTCACCCTCTATCTCTACTACTACGGCTGGGGCCGGATGGTGGGCCGCTGGAAGGGACTCCACGTCTTTCTCGGGATTCTCCTGAACGTTTGGGGAACCGTCCTCATGCTCCTGGCCAACGCCTGGGCCTCGTATATGATGGCCCCCTCGGGCATCGACAAGGAGACCCTCCGGTTCGTCGGGACGACCTGGCAGGCCGTGGCGAACCCGCTCTGGATCCCCCTGGCCATCCACCGCTTCATCGCCAACATCGCCTTCGGCGGCTTCATCGTGGGGGCCTACGCCGCGATCAGGTTCCTGGGGGCCCGGAGCGAGGCCGAGCGCGCCCACTACGACTGGATGGGGTACGTGGGCAACTTCGTGGGCCTGGCGGCCCTGATCCCGCTCCCCTTCGCCGGCTACTACCTGGGCCGAGAGGTCTACTCTGCGAGCCCCGTCATGGGGAACAACATGATGGGGGGGGCGTTCTCCTGGAGCTTCATCATCCAGGCGGCCTTGATCGGGATGCTCTTCATCGGCGGCAACTACTACCTCTGGGCGGGGATGGGACGGATCAGCGGGGCCGAGCGTTACCGGCCGTACATCAAGTACATCAACGTGATCCTCCTGATTTCCTTCGCGGTCTGGCTCACCCCGCGGAACACCCCCCTCACGGGCGAGGAGCAGATACTCCTGGGGGGCCAGTTCCACCCCCTCCTCAAGTACTTCGGCCTCATGTCCGCGAAGAACGCGGCGGTCAACTTCATCATCCTCTCCACCTTCTTCTCCTTTCTCCTCTACCGCCGGGGAAACAAGGGGCGCACCCGGCCGTTTGCCGAGCACGGACCCGGCGGGAAGCTCGCACTGGCCCTGGCGGCGGCCGTCTCGATCGGGGTCCTCCTCTGGTACGCGCGGAGCCTCCTCACCCTGGACCCGAAGACGCTCGACCTCTCCCCGGATCGGGCCCGGTACTTCGCGCTTCCGGCGTACCTCCTCCTTGGGCAGATCGGGATGGTCCTCCTCACGGGGCTCCTGACCCTCCGGGACCTGGGCAAGCTCGCCCAGGCCCTCTTCTTTGCCTCGACGACCCTGGCATCGGTCTTCGTCCTTGGGGTCTACGGCTTCGTCATCATGGAGAAGGCCAACCCCTTCCTCCGGAACCTCGCCGTGGCCCAGTGGCTCATGGTGATGGTCTGCCTCCTCTGGAACGCCGCCATCGATCTCCTCCTCTTCCGAGGGGCCGAGACCGTGGGCGGGATTCGCTGGGGGAAGATGGCGGCGCGCTCCCAGTACGCCCTGATCCTCCTCTGCGTGAGCATCGTGATGCTCATGGGGCTGATGGGCTTCATCCGCTCCGGGCTCCGGGAAGACTGGCACGTCTACGGCGTCCTTCAGGATACCTCCCAGTGGGCCTGGACCCCCACCCACGCCTACATGGCGAGGGTCGTGGGCGGCATCGTCCTCCTCTTCCTCGGACTGGTGGCCTTTGTCTTCTGGCTGGCCGGCCTGGGGGAAAAAGAGGAGGGGATCGGCAGAGTGGCCCCGGCGTATGACGCGCCCGCAGCGGCCTTGACCCCCGGAGGCGGAGACCCTCCCGGGGAGGGGGGCTCCCCATGAGGCGAGCGTTCCTGGGTGCCGTCATCTTCGCGGTTGTCCTCGTGCTGGTCTTCGTCTGGATCGGCGAGGTCATCACCAGGGTCTCCGGGGAGGCGGGGCGCGGCGCGCCCGCCGTTATCGCTCCGGGGGATATCACCCCTGAGGCGGGGGAGACCGTCTTCTGGGGGAAGGGGAAGTGTTACACCTGCCACGCCGTCGGGAGCCGCGGCAACTCCATCCGGGGCCCCAACCAGGGCGAGACCGGCCCCCTGGCCATGGCGATCGGGGCCAGGGCCTCTGAGCGGGCCCGCGAGCGGGCGCAGGCCACGGGCAAGCCATTCACGGCTACGGATTACCTGGTGGAGTCCCTCCTCGACCCCGGCGCGTACGTGGTCGAGGGGTACAAGAACGAGATGCCGAACCCCTTGCGCCCGCCGATCAGCCTGAAGCCGGAAGAGGTCACGGCGGCGGTGGCCTACCTCCAGAGCCTTGGCGGAACCGTGGACGTGGCGGCCATCAAGCTGCCCCCCGGGGTGGAGGCCGCAGCCAGGGCCGGTGTGGGGGGCGACGAGTGGAGACCCTACCTCTCCGGCGATCCCAAGAAAGGGGAGGACCTTTTCTTCGACCCTGAGTCCAACGCGGCCTGCGCCAAGTGCCACCGGGTGAAGGATAAGGGCGGCGATGTGGGGCCCGAGCTGACCGGCGTGGCCGGTGTCCGGGACCTCAAGTTCATCGTCGAGTCGATCCTGGAGCCCTCCAAGGTGATCGCCTCAGGCTTTGAGCCGATCCTCATCATCACGAAGGCCGACCAGTACATCACCGGCGTCGTCAAGGGGGAAGACGGCAGCACCATCGTGGTGGGGGATAGCCAGGGCCGGGTGTTGACGGTCCCCAAGGATCAAATCAAGCAGCGGGCTCCCCAGGCGACGTCCGTGATGCCGGAGAATTTCGGGGAGATCCTCACGGTGGAGGAGTTCCACGACCTCCTGGCCTTTCTCCAGACCCTGAAATGAGTCGCCAGCGGCGAATTTCCCTCTTCTGGAGCACCCTCATTGCCCTGGCGGTGGTCTGGCTGAGCCTGAGGTACGCTCTCCCCTACTTCACCATGTGGGTAGCCGGAAGCGAGCGCCCGCTCCCGATCCCCGGAGCCGCGCTCCTCATGTATCTGCTCCTGGTCCTGGTGGGGGTCCTCGTCTACATCACCATCAGCGATGAGTCGATCCAGGAATTCCTCCGGCCGGTCGTGGCCTTCCTCCGTGGCCCCGATCCCGCCGCCCCGAACGCCCGGCCGCTCCGGGCAGCGCGCCTGGCCGTTCTCGTCCTCATCCCGCTGCTGGCCGGGGGGTTCGTGTACGCTCGCGCCGTTCCGCGGGCCCAGAGCCCTACCATCCTCAGGATCCAACACCCCACCATCCCCGGCGCCTACGAGCGGTTGAAGAACCCCTTCCGAGAGCCCACCGACGAGACGGTCAGGAAATGGACGGCGGAGACAGAGTTCACCGGAAGCCTGGAGGAGGGCCGTCGGGCGTATCAGGAGGCCGCCCTCGCCGAGGGGCGGGTGATCTTCCAGATCAACTGCCGACCCTGCCACGGGGACGCCGCCGACGGCGCGGGCCCCATGGCCCAGGGCCTTCGCCTGAAGCCGGCCAACTTCACCGATCCCGGCACCATCGCCACGGTCGTGGAGGCCTACGCCTTCTGGCGGGCCACCGAGGGTGGTCCCGGCCTCCCGCCTGAGGCGACCCCGTGGGATTCGGCCATGCCGGTCTGGAAGGGCGACCTCACCGAGGAGCAGAGGTGGAAGGCCGTCATGGCCGCCTATGACCTGGCGGGCGTCGAGCCCCGGAAACCCGAAAAGCTTGAGGCGAGGCGGTGGGGGCTTCACCCGCCCTCCGCCTGGGCCCAGACCCGGCCGCCGGAGAATCTCGAGCGGGGAAGACAGATTTACGTCAGGCGCTGCCAGGTCTGCCACGGAGAGAAGGGGGACGGTCAGGGGCCGGTGGCGCCGTACCTGGACCCGCGCCCCCGCGACTTTACCCTGGGCATCTTCAAGCTCCGCACCACGGAGTCCGGTGAGCCGCCCACCGATGAGGACCTCTTCCGGGTGGTGACACGCGGGGTGCCGGGCACGGCCATGTCGGGCTGGGCCACGCTTTCGGCTGAGGACCGCCGGCTGGTGGTCGCTTATATCAAGACCCTCAGCGACGCCTTTGACGAGAAGGGGACGGTGGTCAAACCGGCCAGGGAAGTGGCGTCGTCGTCAGAGGTGAGCGCCAAGGGCAAGCAAGTCTACCAGAAAGCCAAATGCTGGGAGTGCCACGGCGAGAGCGGGAGGGGTGACGGGCCGTCCGCGCCCACACTCAAAGACGACGCCGGCAACCTCATCCGGGCGGCGAATCTCCAGAAGGGATGGCGGATCAAGGGGGGGCGCGAGGCGCGGGAGATCTTCATGCGCTTCTCCACGGGTCTGGACGGCACGCCGATGCCCTCCTACGCTGATTCGCTCTCGGAAGAGGAGCGCTGGGCGCTGGCCCATTATGTGAGGTCGCTTCAGACTCGGGAGGAGCCGTCGGCCGACATCGTTCTCAAGGCTTCGAGGGTCTCGGGGGAGCTCCCCACGGACCCCGCAGACGCTCGCTGGCAGACGGTCCCCTACCTGGTCGTGCCGCTGGCGGGGCAGGTGCTGGCCAGGCCGCGCTGGGAGCCGCACGCGGTAGACGCGGTGACGGTCCGGGCCTTCTACGACGGTCGGGCGATCGCGTTCCTCCTGGAGTGGGATGATCCCGTCAAGGATGTCGAGCACCGACCGGGCCCCGACCCGGAGCTCGGGGAGTTCACGTACCCGCGGCTCGAGCTGAACCGGCCACGCACCGAGAAGCTCCGCGATGCCGTCAGGCTCCAGTTCCCGCTGACCATCCCGACGGGTCCCGAGCGTCCTCACTTCTTCCTCGGCAGCCCCCGGCGGCCGGTGGTCCTCTGGCACTGGAAGGCCGACCTCGATGAGGCCGGCAGTAATCCCGTGGTCAAGGAGCG